>NZ_JBXDLD010000092.1:0-3327 GCF_056820425.1 Priestia sp. KCTC 13724
CGTATCATACCAAGAGGGCTCTTTTTTGTTCAAGTCCCCGAAAATCCTTCTAACAGGAATGCTCCTTATTGTATTTTCATCTAGTAGGGCTTAAATATCCATAGATTGACATACCCTAGTTAAAAAATTGAGGTGAAAAAGTCATGCTTAATCATGAAGAAAAAGAAGCAGTATATAAAGCTATTTATGGTCGACGAGATGTTCGAACGTTTTTATCTAAAGAAGTATCAGAAGAAAAAATCAATCGTATTTTAAATGCCGCTCATCACGGTCCATCTGTCGGGTTTATGCAGCCTTGGAACTTTATTTTAATTTCATCTGATAGCGTAAAAGAAAAATTAGCGTGGGCAGCTGACAAGGAGAGGCGAGCATTAGCTATTCATTATGAAGGCCAAAAGGAAAAAAATTTTTAGAGTTGAAAATTCAAGGGCTGAAAGAAGCGCCGCTTACGATTTGCGTAACATGTGACCCAACGCGAGGCGGTTCCCATGTTCTAGGACGCAACTCAATACCTGAGACGGATATTATGTCAACGGCCTGTGCCATTCAAAACATGTGGCTTGCTGCTTACGCTGAGGGACTTGCGATGGGATGGGTGAGCTTTTATAAGAAAAATGATGTGCGAGACATTTTAAATATTCCACCGCATATTGATCCTGTAGCCCTCATGTCCGTCGGATATACGGAAAATTATCCAGAAAAACCGATTTTAGAGCAAGCGAATTGGGCTCAGCGCCGCTCTTTAGAACATCTCATTTATGAAGATGTGTGGGGAGAGAAAAGCAAATAAATTAATTGCTCCAAAACTAGTTGAGTTTACATAAAAAACGAACGAATTACTAATTGTGAATTAAAATATTCGTTTCTATTGTTGACAAGCATGTCGAAACGAGGTATCTTTATATCAAGAAAAAGCTGAATACGGTCACTCATATATGTTTGATAATATGGATCGAACGTTTCTACCTTGTTACCGTAAATAACAAGACTATGAGTAAAAAGTAAATCTAGGTTCCCGCTTTTCATCATGAAAAGGTCTGGTCCAAGCGATTTACATGCTTAATGTTTTCGACAGAACGGCATGACACCGAAGGGATAAAAGCCCAGGCGGGTAGGTTTTTGCTCATCTATTATGAGATGCCTACCTTTGCTTTGGGCTTTTTCTTATTGTATCTATTGTGTATGCTTGTCGTTGGGTGTGCCGCTAGCTTTCTGGGGAGACAAGCTAGCGGAGGGAGACGAAGCTACACGCTTTAGCATTTCTGCAAGCCCTCATTAACCATTGGAAGTACATTTATCTATTTTCTAGCATTTTCTTTGTGTAAGCAGTGTGGGGACACTGCTTTTTTTTGCTTAAATTTGTCGAGTAATCAACCGATTTATTGAAAGAAAAAGAAGGTATTTTAGGTAATTTAGCGAATTAGTGCAAACAAGAGCTTCAGCTTCCCGATAGGCTGAAGGAATAGTATCGCTTGCAAAAAAAGAAAAGATTATAGAGGAGAGGGTTAAGATTGTTACATTTGGTTAACGTCCGATTACCGCTAATTCATGATCATGCACTTTTTGAAGTGAAAATTACAGATGGAATATATACCTCAATTGTGTTACAAAACGGCTATATGGAAGATGATGAGTTTGAAGAGCTGCACGCAGATATTTTGGGGAAAGAAACGGCTTTAGACGCTCAAGGGAGAGTTATGCTACCTGGTTTTGTAGATATGCACATGCATTTGGATAAAGCGCACTCTTTACCTCAAGTGCCCAACCTTTCTGGTACACTATCTGAAGCAGTTGAAAACTATGCGTCTAGCATTGCGTTGTTTTCTGAAGAAGAAATTAGACAGCGTATTGTAAAAACAGCACTACAGGCATTAGCAAATGGAACGACAGCTATTCGCACACATATCGATTTTAATTGTTTATTAGAAGAAGATATTCTATTTAGAGGGCTTCAAGCAGCAGCAGATGCACGAGATGAGCTCAGTCCATATATGGAAATTCAGCTTGTTCCATTGTTTGGGTCGGTAAACACACATGATGACTATATTATGAGAAAAGTTGAGAGAGCAGCAGAGTTGGGAATTGATGCAATTGGAGGCTGTCCTCATTTAGCTAGTCATCCTAACGAAGATATAGATGCCTTGTTTACTCTCGCTAAAAAGTATGATTTGCCATTGGATTTGCATATTGACGAAAGTGATAACCCTAATATCGACACGATCATTTATTTGGCAGAGCAAACCATTGCTCATAAGATGGAGGGAAAAGTAGTAGCTGGTCACCTATGTTCATTAGCAGGAATGGACGAAGAAAAAGTTCAGAAAATTTTAACTTTAATGCGTGATGCTAAAATTGGGGCCGTAACGCTTCCGGCTGCGAACCTTTATTTACAAGGGCGTGAAGACCGAGGAATTATTCGAAGAGGAGTAACGCGAATTAAGGAACTTCAAAAGTCAGCTATTCCCGTAGCGACCGCTTCAGATAACGTTCATGATCCGTTTCATCCGTTTGGAAAAGCCGACTTATTACAAATTGGCTTGTTAACAGGATATGTTGCTCACATGGGGAGTCCCGAAGAACAAAAGCAGCTTCTTCGAATGATTACTAGTATTCCAGCAAGATTAATTGGAAAAAGGAAATATGGAATTGAAGAGGGAAATGAAGCAAACTTCGTACTTTTAAACGTGCAGTCAATGCCAGAGATATGGACTGAAATTCCAGAGACACGTTTTGTTTATGTTCAAAAACGGTGGGTTAGTGTGAAGGAGACACATCAACGCTTAGCTGATCATAATTTGACAGCTCTTTGGAAAGAGAATCAGCTATTAATTGGATAAAAAAAGAAGCACTCACAGAGTGAGTGCTTCTAAATTATTACTTTTGAACGTTAGCAGCTTGTGGTCCACGAGCGCCTTGTTCGATTTCAAATGATACGTCTTGACCTTCTTCAAGTGTTTTGAAACCGTCGCCTTGGATAGCTGAGAAGTGTACGAATACATCGTCTTGACCTTCAACTTCGATGAATCCAAAACCTTTTTCTGCATTAAACCATTTTACTTTACCTTGTACCATTGTAGTACCTCCTGTGTGGAACAATCCACGAATATATTACTATCTCTGCTCAATTTCAATAAAAATCACTTTAAAGAAAGTCTTTCTATTTCTAACACCGAACAAGAAATAATATACCTAGTATAACACTTTTTCTTTAAAAAGAAACCTTTTTTTCGAAAAAAACTATGTTAACTTCAAAAAAGAGTAACTACTCAGACCCTATGGAATTTTTTAAAAATAAACCTGCCTTCACGTTTGATTTCTTGATAACTA
>NZ_JBXDLD010000093.1:0-34153 GCF_056820425.1 Priestia sp. KCTC 13724
TCACCTAGAAAAGTTATTGATCGATTGTGCATTCGATTGTAAAAGATAAATTCAACTTATATAGATAAATAAAGTTGGTCAACCTTCTGTGCAAGAGCTTCCAATGAAATAACAATAAAAAGAATGAGAAGTAGTTCTAGGCTACCTCTCATTCTTTTTTCTACTTTTGATGGGAATCTTTATTAAATAATTTACCTTTGTCTAAAAAGTTTCCTTTGGTAAAATATTTGGTATCATTTTATTCCCTCATTCATAAAATATCAATAAAATCGTTTTATTTCACTTTTTTAAGCCGAATAAAAAACATGTACGATGTGGATTTTAGCGTAATCCTCTATGTTTAGTGCTTTTTCCACTAAATTTAATAAGATGATGTTTACAAAATTGCATATGGGCTATATAATTTGATCAATATAAAAAAGTTTCCCTTAGGAAAAATATTTATTGATATACTCGTAATACGTGAGTATTATATTTTTTTACCTGAGTTTTGCCTATGTGCAAAAAAGTTAAATGAACCCAATAAAAAGGAGAGTATATAAAATGACTGACGCAATCGTTGTAAAAGATTTGTTTGTATCGTATCAAGGTAATCAAGCGGTTAAAGACGTTTCGTTTACGATTGAGAAAGGGCTGCTTATTGGAATTATTGGTCCGAATGGAGCTGGTAAATCAACGTTAATGAAAGCTATTTTGGATTTAATCCCAAATGATAAAGGACATATTGAAGTCCTGGGAGAGAATATTCGAAGCGCTAGGAAACAAATTGCTTACGTTCCACAGCGAAGTACGATTGACTGGGATTTTCCGATTACCGTTTTAGATGTTGTATTAATTGGAACGTATCCATCCTTGGGAATAATGAAAAGACCCAAGAAAGAGCATAAGAGTTGGGCGTTACAGTGTTTGCACAAAGTAGGAATGGAAGAATTTAAACACCGTCAGATCGGCGAACTGTCAGGTGGTCAACAGCAACGCGTATTCTTAGCAAGAGCGCTTGCTCAAAAAGCAGAGGTCCTTTTTTTAGATGAACCATTTGTTGGAATAGACGTAACGAGTGAAGAAACCATTATCACTATTCTTCGAGAGTTACGTCAACAAGGAAAAACAACGGTCGTTGTACATCACGATTTAAGTAAAGCAGAATCCTATTTTGATAAATTATTATTATTGAATAAAGAATTGATTCATTATGGAGAAGTAAATAGCGTACTCGAACCAGCCGTGATGGTAAAAGCCTATGTAAATCAAGAACTCTTTTTTAATCATCCAACGGAGGTACATTCATCATGAAGGTTGTAGAATTTATGAATGCGTTGATGCAATATAGCTTTCTACAAAAAGCGTTGCTAACGTCCGTTATGGTAGGAGTTATTTGTGGAGTGATTGGCTGTTTTATTGTCTTAAGAGGAATGGCACTGATGGGAGACGCAATTTCACACGCTGTTCTTCCAGGCGTTGCTATCTCCTACATGATGGGAATGAATTATTTTATCGGTGCAGTTTTAACGGGAGTTATTACTGCGATTGGAATTGGCTTTGTTAGTCAAAATAGTCGTATCAAACATGATATGGCAATTGGTATTATGTTTACGTCCGTATTTGCTATAGGGATTATTTTAATTACCTTTATGAAAAGCAGTTCTGATCTTTATCACATCTTGTTTGGAAATGTGCTTTCTGTACGCTCTTCTGATATGTGGACTACACTCATTATCGGTGTCGTTATTATGGGCTTGGTGTATGTGTTTTATAAAGAGCTTTTGGTGTCGACGTTTGATCCAACTATGGCACAAAGCTACGGCTTGCCAAACAAATGGATTCATTACGGGCTCATGGTTCTTTTGACGATGGTGACAGTTGCCTCTCTTCAAACTGTAGGAATTATTCTCGTAGTTGCCATGCTCATTACGCCTGCGGCTACGGCCTACCTATTAACGAACCGGTTATGGGTCATGATTTATTTAGCAGCTGGTATCGGAGCGCTTTCTTCTATAGTAGGGCTATATTTTAGCTTCTCATATAACCTTGCTTCAGGAGCAAGTATTGTTATTGTGGCAACATTCTTATTTGCGTTAGCATTCTTCTTTTCACCTTCACAAGGGCTGTTTTGGAGAATGATAAAAATAAAAAGAAATCGAGCTGAGCTCTCAAAGTCGATTGGAGGATGAAGATGAAATTAAAAATTTGGTTGTTATCAGTCATTAGTCTACTAGTCTTTGCACTAGTTGCGTGTTCCAGTGGCACCAATGGAAACGAAGTGAACAGTGACAAGTTGAAAGTCGTTACGACTTATTCCATTATCTATGATATTGTTAATCAAATCGGTGGAGAAAAAGTTGAGATTCATAGTTTGGTTCCAATTGGAAAGAACCCGCATGAATATGATCCGCTTCCAGAAGATGTAATGAAGATGACGGATGCAGACGCTGTATTTTACAATGGGTTAAATCTAGAAGAAGGTGGAGCTTGGTTTAACAAATTATTGAAAACAGCGGATAAATCAGGTGAGAACGCGCCTGTTTATCGAGTGAGTGAAGGGGTAAAACCTATTTATCTAGAAACAAAAGGATTAGAAAAAGAGCCTGATCCACATGCGTGGATGAACATTGAAAATGGAATCCTATACGCTGAAAATGTAAAGAAAGCACTTATTAAAGAGGATCCTGATAACAAAGAATTTTATAAAAAAAATGCTAAAGAGTATATAGCAGAACTTCAAAAGTTACACGATGATACATTAAATAAGATCCAACAGCTTCCTGAAGAAAAGCGTTTCTTAATCTCAAGCGAAGGAGCTTTTAAATACTTTGGAAATGCATACGGAATAAATACAGGTTATATTTGGGAAATTAATTCAGAAAGCCAAGGTACGCCCGATCAAATTCGAGACGTGGTAAGTTTAATTGAAACAAATAACATTCCAGCTTTATTTGTCGAAACAAGCGTAGATAAACGAAGTATGGAAACGGTATCCAAAGAAACGCAGGTTCCGATTGCTGGCACAATTTTTACCGATTCGCTTGGGAAACCAGGGGAAGACGGAGACACGTATTTAAAAATGATGAAGTGGAATACGGAAACGATTATTAATGGATTACAAGAATAAGTGAGCTGTTTTTTTACAATTCAACGCTATACTAGAATCTGAGTCATAAATATTTCAGCTAATGATATATCCAAACTATCGCGAGTTAAACACTTTCGATCGTTTGGATATTTTTTGTTTATTAGTAAAAAAATTGAAAAGTTGATGGTGGTTTTTACTCAATAAACTAATAAAATATGTTAGATTATATAACATAATTGTTTAACTTTTCGGAAAATTGCTTTAAATTAGACTCAAACATTCATTTTAAATGCATCTTTTAGTCGAAAATAATGAAGGCAAAGGAGAGAAATGAAGTATGAGAAAAGAGAAGTTAATCGTAATTGGGAATGGGATGGCTGGAATTCGAGCAGTTGAAGAGATTATTAGTTTGTCCCCTGAAATATTTGATATCACTGTATTTGGGAGTGAGCCACATCCAAACTATAATCGCATCTTGTTATCTAAAGTATTACAAGGGGATACAAGCGTAGAAGACATTACGCTAAACGACTGGAACTGGTATGAGGAGAACGATATTACTCTTTATATAGAAGAAAAGGTTATAAGCATTGACTCAATTAATCAAGAAATACGTACGGATCAAGGGAGGATTGAATTTTACGATAAGCTGATCATAGCAACGGGCTCTCTGCCATTTATTCTTCCAATTCCAGGAGTAGAGAAAGAAGGCGTTACAACGTTTCGAGATATAAGCGATACGAATCAAATGGTAAAAGCATCTCAGCAGTATAAAAAAGCAGCTGTAATTGGAGGCGGATTATTAGGTTTAGAAGCAGCGAGAGGACTTTTAAACTTAGGAATGGATGTAACGGTTGTTCATTTATCCTCTTATTTAATGGAGCGTCAGTTGGATTTGACTGCTGGAAAGTTGCTTCAAAAAGAGTTAGAACAGCAAGGGATGAGTTTCTTGCTTGAGAAACAAACCCAAGAAATCACGGGTCATGAGCGCGTAGAAGGGTTAAAGTTCTCAGACGGAAACCTATTGGAAACAGATTTTGTAGTAATGGCAGCAGGCATTCGACCGAATACTGAACTTGCTCAAAAAGCGGGTCTTCATATCAACCGTGGAATTGTGGTAAATGATTATATGGAAACGAGTAGTGCCAACATTTATGCCGTAGGCGAATGCGCAGAGCATAAAGGTATGGTTTATGGGTTGGTAGCTCCTCTTTACGAGCAAGGAAAAGTACTAGCTAAAACGATCTGTGGAGGAGATGTACGTCCTTATCAAGGGTCTGTTCTATCCACTCAGTTAAAGGTATCGGGCGTAGATGTTTTTTCAGCCGGTGATTTTATAGAAGATGAACAAAAGAAATCGATCAAGGTATTCGATGAGCAAGATGGTATTTACAAAAAAATTGTTTTAAAAGGAAATCAAATTGTAGGGGCCGTTTTATTTGGTGACAGCCGTGATGGAAACCGCTTGTTTTCCATGATTCAAAAGCAACAGGACGTATCGGAAGTGGAGAAGATTTCAATTCTACAACCAATAAGCGGGCAAGGAAGCGGAAGTCTGGTAGCAAGTATGAGTGCGGATGATATTGTTTGTGGATGTAATGGCGTATCGAAAGGAACGATTGTAGAAGCTATTCAAAATCAAGGCTGTACATCAGTTGATGAGCTTAAAGCCTGTACGAGTGCTTCACGTTCGTGCGGAGGGTGTAAGCCGCTTGTTGCTGAATTGCTTCAGCACACGCTTGGAAGTGAGTTTGATGGAGCAGCTCAAAAGGAAGCGATATGTGGATGTACATCTCTTTCTCGAGATGAGGTGGTAGAGGAAATTCGAGCAAAAGGCTTATCTCATACGCGTGAAGTGATGAATGTGCTTGGATGGAGTAACGAAGAAGGTTGTTCTAAGTGTCGTCCTGCATTGAATTACTACTTAGGTATGGTGAATCCAACTGGCTATGTAGATGAACGAGAATCTAGATTTGTAAATGAACGTATGCATGCTAATATCCAAAAGGATGGTACGTATTCTGTTGTTCCTCGAATGTACGGGGGTGTCACGAACGCAGATGATTTACGACGCATTGCTGACGTGGTTGATAAATACAACATCCCGCTTGTAAAAGTAACGGGAGGACAGCGTTTAGACTTATTCGGTGTAAAGAAAGAAGATTTACCTTTAGTGTGGGAAGAGCTAGATATGCCTTCTGGTTATGCTTATGGCAAATCACTTCGAACGGTGAAGACGTGTGTTGGAGAACAATTTTGCCGCTTTGGTACGCAGGATTCGATGGGAGTAGGGATTGCGCTGGAAAAGAAATTTGAAGGATTATGGACTCCTCATAAAGTAAAGATGGCTGTATCGGCCTGTCCAAGAAGCTGTGCTGAATCAGGCTTTAAAGATATTGGCTTTATTGGAATAGACGGTGGTTGGGAAATTTATGTTGGTGGTAATGGAGGCACTCATTTACGAGGAGGCGATTTGCTATATAAGGTGAAAACAGACGAAGAGTTAATGGAAATTACAGGAGCTTATCTACAATATTACCGTGAAACGGCAAATTATCTAGAGCGTACTTCAGCTTGGATTGAACGAATCGGTATTAAAAACGTTCAGGCTATTCTTGATAATGTAGAGGAAAGAAAGAAACTAAACCTTCGTATAGATGAAGCCTTATCTACGTATCGAGATCCATGGAAGGAAATCGTTGAGAACAAGCAAGCAAAAAAAGAATTGTTTGAGACAGTTGTAACATCATAACAAAACAAATGGAGGAGAAAAAGATGGTAAACAAAAACATAACAAAAGTGTTGCTTGGGTCAATTCATGATTTTCCAGAAAGCCTAGGTAAAACCGTGAAAGTGAATCAAAAAGAAATTGCTGTCTTTAAGCTATCAAGCGGTAAAATTCAGGCCGTTGATAACCGATGTCCTCATAAAGGTGGCGTATTAAGTGAAGGAATAGTGAGCGGTGATTCGGTATTTTGCCCTATGCATGATTGGAAAATTTGTTTGGACAACGGGCGTGTTCATGAACCTGATACTGGCTTAGTAAAGTCATACCGAACATCTGTTGAAGAAGAGCTTGTATATCTGTGGTTAGAAGATTAATAAGCTGTTGTAAATCATCTATTAAACATGCCATCATAGTTATACCGAAGGAGTGAAGCGGAGAATGAGACAAGGAAAAGTCTATCTTGTTGGAGCGGGACCGGGCGACCCAGAGTTGTTAACAATTAAAGCAGGAAAGTGTTTAGAAATAGCAGATGTTATTTTATACGATCGGCTGGTAAATCCTGATCTTTTACACTATGCAAAAGAGGGAGCAGAACTTGTGTATTGCGGAAAGACGCCTGGTTATCACTGTGTTCCTCAAAAAGTCATTCAAGATTTATTATTACATTACGCCCAGCAAGGAAAGATAGTTGTACGGCTAAAAGGTGGAGATCCTTTCATTTTTGGGCGAGGAGGCGAAGAAGCTGAAGTATTAGCTAAGCATCACATTGAGTTTGAAATCATCCCCGGTATTACAGCGGGGATTGCTGCTCCTGCTTATGCTGGAATCCCTGTCACCCATCGAGAGTTAAGCCGTTCATTTGCAATCGTGACCGGACACGGTTTAACTGGAACTCCGGAAAATATTAGGTGGCATCATCTAGCTCAAGGCGTTGATACGCTTGCTATTTATATGGGAGTTAAAAACTTACCGTATATTTGTGAACAGCTTTTAGCTGGTGGTAAGTCCATAGAGACACCAGTGGCGGTGATTGAGGAAGGTACTTCTATTAACCAAAGGGTTTTAATTGGTACGCTGCGAACGATTGTAGAAATAGCCACTAGTGAACAAGTCAGTAATCCAGCGCTGATTGTGGTCGGAGAAGTGGTAAAACAATCAGCGACTCTCTCCTGGTTCTCAAAGTCCAAACTTCAAGAAGTGTACGCGTAATATTTTTATTATATAATTTATCAGAGAATTTTAACGAAATAGGGGAGGGATAAGCGTGTTTAAAGCGTCAATCGAGTCTATGACGGACATAGCTCGTCAAAAAACAAATCAAGTGAATAAACAATTGCCGAGCTATTTACTGTTGTCTATGCTTGCAGGTGCTTATGTCGGAATTGGTGTAGTATTAGCTCTTTCAGTTGGTGCTCCGTTAGCCGAAGCATCATTACCAATAGTCTCACTAGTTATGGGCTTATCGTTTGCCATTGCGTTACTACTTGTTATGTTTGCCGGAGCCGAGTTGTTTACAGGCAATCATATGTTTTATACAATCAGTACATTATCAGGTGCTACTACGTGGAAAGATACGTTGAAAAATTGGCTGTGGTGCTTTGTTGGAAACGGATTGGGAGCGTTCGTATTGTGTCTCTTAATCGTTGGAACTGGTTTGTTTAAAGGAGTAGGCGATACACATTTATTACTGACAACCGCAGCAAAGAAAATGAACCTGCCAATGAGCGAACTTTTTTTTCGAGGGATTTTATGTAATTGGCTCGTCTGCTTAGCCATTTGGACGGCTTTGAGAACCAAAAGCGATGCGGCCAAAATTATGTTAGTTTTTTGGATGCTGTTTGCCTTTGTTGCATCTGGCTATGAACACAGCGTTGCAAACATGACGTTCCTTGGTTTGGCTTTACTTCATCCGCACCCTGAAACGATATCATTAGCTGGACTGCTACATAATTTGATCCCGGTTACGCTTGGGAATATTGTAGGCGGCGCTTTATTTGTAGGAAGCGTATATTGGTTTATCAATAAAAAGCAAATGGAAAAAGGGCGTATTCAAGAAGTGAAAATTCCACAAATCGTTAAAGAAGAAACATTATCAAAGTAACAGAAAATCCGCTTTGCATAAAAGCGGATTTTTTAGATTGAATTTCGATCAGTAACCGAAAGAGGGTTGAGATACTTGACTAATATAATTTACTGCTGTATGATTCTTTAGTATTTGCGTAAGACGTGGTTCGGAACCATCCCACGTAAAAAAACTAAGGAGAGTATGCAGCATGAATGTAAGAACACTTGCAGTCAACGGTATTATTGCGGCAATGTATATTGCGGTAACGATGTTTATTCAGCCGTTTGGCTTTACAAATATTCAGTTCCGTATTGCGGAAATGTTTAATCATTTGATTATTTTTAATAAGAAGTATTTGTATGGAATTGTGCTAGGCGTATTTTTAGCCAATTTATTCTTCTCACCAATGGTGGCGTATGATTTGGTATTTGGCGTAGGACAATCTTTAATTTCCTTATTACTGATGATCTTTGCGATGAAGTTTGCCAAGGGCACGGTTGCTCGTATGGTTACCAATACACTGATCTTTACGTTTACGATGTTTATCATCGCGTTTGAGCTTCATTTAGCACTAGGTTTTCCATTTTTACTAACATGGTTAACAACTGCGATTGGTGAATTTTTAGTGATGCTTGTTGGAATTCCAGTGATGCTGGCAATTCATAAACGCGTAAACTTCACAAAGTTAATCGATTAATACTACAAAGAGACTGAGACATAAGTAGTTCAGCCCTTACTATACCTGAACGATTGAGAGTTCCTCACTTTTAATCGTTCAGGTTTTTTGGTTGATTGTGAAAACAATGTTGGAAACAGGGTGGAATGGAGCGGAGGACACTCGACTCCTGCGGGAAAGAGAGGGAAAACGGAGATCCCGCAGCGCAGCGAGGAAGCTCAGGTTCCTCCCCGCGGAAAGCGAGTGGCCGTAGCGCAATGGAACGAACGTGTTGAGACAAACTAAAGAGATGGGAACAGCTAGTGTTCGTCTTTTAGAAGCAATCATTTTGTTATGTCCCAAACTCTTTTTCATATTTAAATGGTTTTAATTTATAGAAAAAAGACACAAGATATGACAGAATTAGAGAGAAGTTGTTAAGTACGTTAATACATAGTAAAAGTCATGTTTTATACTATACTTGAGAAGGAGAGAAGAGCTTGCTTGCAAATGATGATCATAAGGTAGAAGAACTAGCATTTATTAAAAAAGCCCTAGACTTTACAATGCGGACTTTTTTTGTTTATAAATGGTAATATATACATATAAGCCTAACTTAAAAGGTGACTAAGTACAGAATTGAACAAACTTCCAGCATTTGATATATTGGTTTTACAATTTATTTACATTATTATGTGTTACATACGGGGGTTAGGGAATTGAAGCCAATTATATTAGGCGTGTGCTCGGCGTTTTTCTTTGCGTTTACATTTGTTTTAAATCGTATGATGGAAGTTGAAGGTGGAAGCTGGATTTGGAGTGCTTCCTTACGCTTTTTCTTTATGGTTCCACTATTGTTGATCATCGTCATCGCTAGGAAAAAACTTTCCGCTACGTTTGCGGAAATGAAAAAAGCGCCAATGCAGTGGGTTATGTGGAGCACGATTGGCTTTGGGTTATTCTACGCGCCGCTTTGCTATGCGAGTGCTTACGGTCCGAGCTGGTTAATTGCGGGAACGTGGCAAATTACGATTATCTCAGGTTCGCTTCTAGCTCCTTTATTTTATGAAACGATTCAAACGAGTAAGGGACCTATTCAAGTAAAAGGAAAAATACCTTTTAAAAGCTTAGCGATGGCCCTCATTATTTTACTTGGCGTCGCCATTATGCAAATTGAACACGCAACAACACTATCGCTTGTGAGCGTACTGCTTTGTACATTGCCAATTTTAGTTGCTTCTTTTGCTTATCCGCTTGGCAATCGTAAGATGATGGTGGTTGTATCCAACCGCTTAGATGCTTACCAGCGCGTGCTCGGAATGACAATTGCAAGTTTACCGTTTTGGATCATCTTAGCGATTTACGGTTTGATTACCGCTGGGCCACCTAGCACCTCACAGGTCATTCAATCGGGCTGGGTTGCTTTGTTTTCAGGCGTTATTGCGACGGTCTTATTCTTTGCAGCAACCAATATGGTCAAAGGTGATATGAAAAAGCTCGGAGCAGTCGAAGCTACTCAGTCGCTTGAAGTATTGTTTGCGCTACTTGGCGAAACGATTCTGCTTGGCATGCCGCTACCTACATACGTTTCGTGCATTGGAATTGTACTTGTTATTGCTGGTATGGCGCTAAATAGCTACGTATCGAGTAGGAAAGGGAATAAAGAGACGAAGGAAGAAATGAAGCAAGCAACAACTCTGTAAAAGTAGATGGAAATTTTGGAGAAAAAGGCTTCATTTACGTACATTAGTGGTAAAATAGAATATATATATTCTATAAAGGAGGAATGTCAGGTGAGTGCCTTAATTGTAGGCTTAGTAGCTTCCGTTCTTTCCGTTTGTTTACTGTTTTCCAATCGTCAGAAGCGCGTTAATAAGGTCCAATCTACGCAGTCGTTACATGCACAAAATATGAACAAGCAGAGTGAGCAAGACGATTCTCTCATGTATTATATATAGGAAGCTCTTACAGTAAAAGTAGGCCGAGAAGATGTAAATGCTTCTCGGTTTTTTCTTGTGGTTTTGATTTTGGTGGGAAAGCTTAGATCTGTACTACATGAATATTTGAAAAAAGTTATTTATTATATGAAAGCCCTTTAAATGCTAATGTGAAGAGTTTTTGGTATTTTTTAACTAATACTTTTATTACCTAATCAATCTATTATCTTGTATTAATTTGAATCGATTCTCCTTTTTTATATTTTCATAATGAAGCAGGTTCAAATGTGCTTTAATATTAAATTTGTGTAATAAAATACCAAAAAGGAGTTAGGGAGAATGATAAATAACAAAGCAATAAGATTAACTTGTGTCCCAACATTGATACTTGCACTTTTTGTTGCTTTCTGCTTTCCTTTGCAAGCAAAAGGATCTGAAGGATTTCCTGCGGAAGAAGAACTAGTGGAGGAATTAGCAGCTCAACTTGAGTTCTTGATGGAAGAAGCTTTGGTCGTAGAAAATGGACTAAGAACATTTGACTTTGAAAAGATTGAAGATGAATTTGGAAAGGAAGTCCGTGATGAAATTGAGATGTTAACGGTTGGTCTTCAGCCAGTTGAAAACACAAAATCTAGAAATGGGAATTTAATGGTAACGGCATCAAACGAAGCTTGGAAATCATGTATGATAGGAGCTATAAAAGACCATTTCGGAGTAGCGATGGTCACAGCTGCACTTGAAGGTGGGTTATGGGCATATCTTGAAAAGAAAGCTTATAAGGAAGCGGCTAAATTACTAGTGAAGTTTGCCGTAGGCTCAAATGCTGTTGGTTTAGCAGGCACTTTAATTTATTATGGAGGAGTGTGCACCTATAAACATGGATAGTAAGAAAGAAATTGTTAAAAGTTAAGGGGGAATAAATTATGAAATTTAGCAAAGTTTTATATGGGATGGTCCACCTGGTCACTCCTTTAACCTTTTTCCTTATAGCTGTTATTTGGGGGCATTTTGGCTTATCAAAACCTATTTGGGTTAATTTATCAGATAATCTATCAATAATAGGCATATATTACGTAGGAGTAAGTATCCTATGGATTCTAAATATAAAAAGCATTCATAAAGTATCAGAAGAGATAGAAAATAAAAAAGGGTGATGTAATTACTCTTTTAAATGGTCAATCTGAATATAGATTGACTTCTTTTTGTTTTTACAACCTAGTATCTATTTGAGATAACTATTACTTTTAATTTTATAAGTTTAAGAGCTTTTGAACAAACTATTTTAGTGGATGGAAAAAGAATTATTGTCTCACTAGAAATTTTAGGCGCCCATCTATATCAAGGGGAACGAACTGTATTAACCTGTAAAAGAGTAGACACAAGAGTTTGGGACATAACAAAATGATTGCTTCTAAGAGACGAACAATAGCTGTTCCAATCTTTTTGGTTTGTCTGAATACGTGCGTTCCATTGCGCTACGGCCACTCGCTTTCCGCGGGGAGGAACCTGAGCTTCCTCGCTGCGCTGCGGGATCTCAGTTTTCCCTCTCTTTCCCGCAGGAGTCGAGTGTCCTACGCTCCATTCCACCCTGTTTCCAACATTGTTTTCACAATCAACAAAAAACCTGAACGATTAAAAGTGAGAAATTCTCAATCGTTCAGGTTTATCATTGGCTGAATTACTTATGTCCCAGCCTCTATGAAACTAGTTTAACCTTTCCCCAGCTTCATTTTGAATAATAACTTCATATGAATCACCTTGAAGTTGTTTCTTCATCTTATCTGATTCTAAAAATTCCTCTACAACTTTTTCTAGTTCTTTTGCAAATAGCTGCGGTTCTTCTTGACGAGATATTGTAATGTTTAGGTGCGGAGATGGGTTAACTGAATAACCAATTCCAACGACTTCATATTTCTTTTTGCTTAGTAAACCATCCCCTATTGTGGTAACGATTGTTCCCCAGCGTCCGTCTTGTTCGCGTTTTGGTCCGTTTACTTTTGTAAATGTAATGTCCGTGTTTGCTTGATCATATTTCTTTAAAATTTGTTGCGCTTCTTTTTTTATAGCGTGTGTTCTTGTTTCTGTATCCGCTATTTCCAGGTCAATAGAATAGCTATCGTGATTATCTTTATCAACATGAGTAGTAATTCCAATCGTTACTAAATGGTATCCTTTAGCTTTCAATGTTCGTTGTATGTCATCCATGATTTTGCCGTCTGGATAAACAGTTCCTACACTGCTTACTTTATAGTTTTGTTTCTCTAAGGTATCAAAGGTTATATCTGTAATTGGTTCAGGTTCAAAAAGCTTTCCAAGGTAAGGGATTTTAGAAGCTACCTGAGCCATGGCAGGTGAGACAAAGGTTGAACGAATAAACAAAGTTGCTAGTAGACATGTGGCTAAGCTTGTATAAAGCAGCTTCTTTTGAAACGGTTTCTTTCGGACAGGTGAATGAATTCTTGTAGCTCTTTGGTCAATTTCCACCATAATATTTTGCTTCATTCTTTTCCTCGTTGATTCGCTCAGCGAAAAGCTTGCATCTAACTCTTTGAAAATATGTTTATTGCGTTTGTCTTGGTTTGCTGTCATATTCATAATCTCCCTTCAGAAGCTGTCGTTCTAAGCCGTGCAGTGTCCGAAATAAAGTAGACTTCACTTTGCTTTCTGACCAGTTTAGAATGTCCGCTGTTTCTTGAAAAGCATCGATATGAACGTATGCTTTTACAAAGGTTTCTTCGGTTAAATCTTCTGCTTGCTGGTAGTCTTTAATCATCATAAAGATAAACTTAAAGACTGCTTCACCGTACTGATCGTACCAGAGAGAAATCTGTTTTTTGGTAAATCGACCAAGTGATTGACGCTCCTTTTTGTTAAAATCTATTGTTTAGAAGAAAGAGTTAGAGAAAAGTTGTGGTTTATATCTATTTTTATCAATAAAAAGTTTAGTTGATTACTAATAAAAATAAAACTTGGTATATCAGTTTAAGCTGATTTATTGTAGCAAATCATTCAATTCATTTTTGTGAACTAAAAAATTGATGACCTTAAGCAAGCGATAGAATTAAGCCAAGAATAATAAGAAAAAGAGCAAAAGTGTTCATGGTTGCGAACCCTTTTGCTCTTTGTATTGAGTAAATGTAGTAACTTCTCTCAGTAGTAAACAGGAGAGTCAACTATATTCAATGAAAATGTCTTTGTTGTTTCATCTTCTCTACAGTTTAAGAATCCTAACTCTACAAATAAAGATAAGTTCTTATAAACCGTATCGAAGCTGATTCTTTTATTTGTATTCTTCAAGTGATCAATAACTTGCTGAGCAGACAGCTCGGCATCTTGGCGGTCACAAAAAAAAGAGATTAAGACGCGTCTTTGGTTTGTTATGTGATAACCGTTCTGTTTTAAAAAAAGTAAATATTCGTCTGTTGACATGGTTTATATACTCTTTGAAAATTTTTAGTCAGTCAAATCTGTTGTGGAGGACATAAAGGTAAGTAGTTTAATGATTGTTGGGATTATAGGTTTGTATTATTTTATATCCTTCAGTGTCCGTTTTTGATGTTGCAAATCGATATGCTAATTTTATTTTTTGTAAATTTTTTTAAAAAAAGATTGAAATCAAAAACTGAAGGTGCTTTAATAAATGTAAGCGATAACATATCACATATGTGATAACTGAAAGGTGGTGTTATTGTGAACGTAGAACGAATCGCTCGAAAGAAAATCTCAGAATCAATTGAAGAGCAAATTGAAGGCATGATTGCTTCGGGTCAGTTTAAGCCTGGAGAGAAGCTTCCTTCAGTCAGAGAGCTGTGCACGTTATTTGGCGTGGGGCGTTCATCTGTACGCGATGCCATTACCGCACTCAAAGGTAAAGGAATTGTGGATGTAAAGCAGGGAGAAGGCACGTTTATTTGTCAGTTTGATTCATCAAGAATGTTTCAATATACCATGCTTTTACCGAGCGAAGAGGATGTTCGAGAACTATTTCAAGTCCGAAAAATGCTGGAGCCGGGCATTGCTGAAATGGCTGCCAAGAATCGCTCTCCAGAAGATTTAAAGAAATTAAAACTAGAGCTTTCCAAAACATTTGAAAATGACTGGGAAGCCGATTACCACTTCCATCAAGTGATTGTCCATGCAGCAGGCAATAAAATGCTAACTCAATTCATCCAGTTTATTTCCACGAAGATGCAAAAAGCAATGATTGATTTTTATCAGTACATTCAACCACACGAAGCCTTTTTAAAAGAAATTGCGTCACACCACTATCACATCTATGAATCCATTAAACAATCAAATTCAAAAGATGCCTACATACACATGCTGAATCATTTAGAACTTGTTGAAAATATTCTACAAACAAGCTTAACGCGCATCCAGCGCTAATGCTTCATAAAAATTGAATTTCGATGGGGGAGTTTGATGATTGCAGAACGACTTTTTTCTGACCTTCAAGCGCTTTTTTCTACTGAGCAAGTGCAGGAAACAGCAGTAGCACATCCGCTTGGAAATGGAGGGGAGGTTACGGTTTACCCGACTTCTGAAGCCGAAATTGCAGCTGTTTTAACGTATGCGAATCAAAATGGATATACGGTATCCATCATGGGTGCAGGTACGAAGCGAGGGTTCGGCGGTTTAGTTCAATCTGCTGATATCTTGCTATCTCTTTCTCGCTATAAGGGAATTGTGGAGCATGTACCGGGCGACATGACGGTTACGGTGAAAGCAGGTACATCGTTTAAGGAGTTACAAGATCATTTAGCCACATACGGTCAGCAGCTTTCGTTAGATCCATCTTGGCCCGAAACAGCAACAATTGGTGGTATTGTAGCAGCCAATGACAGCGGTCCTAAACGCCTTGGATATGGATCTTGTCGAGATGTTGTCATTGGCATGACGCTTGTGTATGCTGACGGACAAATCATTCGTTCTGGCGGAAAAGTCGTCAAAAACGTAGCCGGCTACGATATGAATAAGCTCTTCATTGGTTCAATGGGGACGCTTGCTGTTATGTCTGAAATTACGCTAAAGCTTCGTCCGCTTCCAAAGTGCCAATCACTCGTCGTTATCGCGTTTCCAGAGGCATCTTTAATTGATATCAGGTCCTTAGCGACTCAGATCCTGGATTCCATGCTAGAGCCCGTATCCCTACAACTCATGAGTCCTTCTTTGAGTAGGGAGCTAGTTGGAGAAGAAGCTTACTGTTTAGCCATTGCGCTGGAGGATGTTGAGAGCTCTGTTCGCTATCAAGAAAAAGCAATTCAAGGGCTGGGAAGCTCACAAGCAGTTGTTTCCATCAAATCGGAAGAGGAGCGAATTCGCTTTTGGCACCAGCTTTACAGAATGGGTGTCAATGGAGCTTCTTTTATAGATGGGGACTCTCTAACAGCCGTTTTAAAGGTAGGAGTGAAAAATCTCGATGCCCTCAAGGTAGTAGAAAGCGCATATTTGCTTACGAATCGATATGATGTCCGCATTCGGGCACATGGGGGAATCGGTCACGGTCTTTGTCAAATCGAAATTAGTGGGGGCTCTAAAGACATTCTAGGAGCAATTGTTGATATGCGTAAGCAAGCTCATGAACTAAAAGGATATGTAGTCGTTACGCACGCACCGCTTGTATTTCGTCAGCAGCTCAACGTCTGGGGAGAAAAGCCATCTCACTTCTTTTTATACGAAGGAATTAAATCAAGGATAGACCCGAACAAAATGTTAAATCATAAGCGATTTGTGGGAGGGATTTGATTTATGAGTGGAGAGGTTATAAACGAGCCGGCCTGTACAGCAAGTAGCCTAACAAACTACTTATGGAAAGATAAGCCTGACCCAATGAAATGGGCTGATTGTGTGCACTGTGGCATGTGCTTGGAATCGTGCCCAACCTATGAAATAACGGGTCAAGAGCAGCATTCACCAAGAGGGCGCGTTCATCTCATTAAGTCCGTAGCTGAAGGGAAGCTTGAAGTAAACGAACAGCTAATTGAGCCAGTTTTTGATTGCTTAGACTGCAGAGCCTGTACGACAGCTTGTCCAGCCGATGTGGATGTCGGTGGATTGATTGAAGAAGCGCGCGGTCAAATCCGTCAAGCGATGCCGCTTACCGGTGTGAAAGGAACTGTAAACGAGTTCTTTTTAAAAGGATTATTCCCATACCAGCGACGTCTTGAATCCGTCGGTTCACTGCTGAAGTTTTATCAAAAAAGCGGGCTGCAAAAAGCTGTGCGAAAAACGGGACTTATGAGCGTGATGCCAAAGCATTTAGCTGAAATGGAAGCAGTTATGCCAGATATTAAAAAGCCTGTACAAAAGAAATATAAGAAGCAAACAACGATTCCTGCAAAAAATGAAGCGAAAGCAAACGTGGCTTTTTTAACTGGGTGCGTCATGGACGTGATGTTCAGCGATATTAATGATGCTACTATTCAAGTATTAACCCGCAACGGAAACAACGTGACGATTCCAAAAAAACAAACGTGCTGCGGTGCTTTGCATGTGCATGCCGGCGACCGAGACACGGGAAGGAAGCTTGCAAAACAAAACATTGAAGCATTTGAAAATGAGGAAACCATCGTTGTAAATGCAGCGGGATGCGGGTGTATGCTGCAAGAATATCCCGAGCTGTTTCGAGAAGAGGAAACGGAATGGTACGACAGAGCCAAAGCATTTTCCAGAAAAGTCCAAGATATTTCAAAATACTTATACGATACGGGCTATGAAAAACCGAAAGCGTCTTTACACACAACGATTACCTATCATGATGCTTGCCATCTTGCGCATGGTCAAGGCGTGAGAAAAGAGCCGCGCGATTTACTTCTTAATATACCGGGAGTGGAAATGGTGCATATGCCAAATGCTGATCGGTGCTGTGGTAGCGCGGGGATTTATAATATGACCAATCCAGAAATGGCAGGTGAAATCTTAAAAAGCAAAATGGAAAGCGTGCCGGAAGATGCAGAGTTAATTTCAATGGGGAATCCTGGCTGCATGCTCCAAATGGCCATGGGTGTAAAAAAATACGGTCGCAGCCAAAAGGTTGTCCATACGGTTCAGCTGCTGCAGTGGGCGTATGAAAAAGAAGATGAAGAAAAGGGGTATCGCTCATGAAGAAGAAAAAAATTCGTTCAAATGATGCGCATATCCTAGCGCTAGCTGCTCTCATGGAAGGCAGTGGGTCGATCTTATATGAAGAAGCTGATTTGCTCGCTTATGACTGTGACGGGTTTACCGTTCACCGCAAACTGCCACGAGCGGTGGTGTTTCCAAAAGATGCTGAAGAAGTAGCAAAAGTTGTGCGCTACTGTGCGAAGCATAACCTTCCGTTTTTAGCTAGAGGAGCTGGCACAGGGCTAAGCGGTGGAGCTATTCCTCTCAACAATGAAGTGATCATTAGCCTTGTTCGAATGAAGCGCTTGGTGAGCGTGGATCTTGAAAACCGGCAAGCAGTTGTTGAGCCCGGCTTCATTAATTTAAAGCTCACAAACTCAATTGCAGATAAGGGCTATTATTATGCTCCCGATCCATCAAGTCAATACTGTTGTACAATCGGAGGCAACGTTGCGGAAAACGCAGGCGGCGCTCATTGTTTAAAGTATGGAGTCACAACAAACCATATTTTAGCGCTTGAAGTGGTATTGCCGAATGGTGAAATTATCACTATTGGTGGAGAAGGCATCCTGGATACGCCAGGCTATGACCTTCTTGGGCTTTTGACAGGATCTGAAGGGACGCTTGGAATCGTAACAAAAATTACGGTTCGTATTTTGAAAAATCCTGAAGCCAAGCAGACGGTGCTAGCGTATTTTGACCATGTTTCAGATGGAAGCCAAGCCGTGTCTGACATCATTTCAGCAGGTATTGTTCCGGCGGCTCTTGAAATGATGGATAAAATTGCGATTGAAGGCGTAGAAGCAGCTGCTTTTCCAGTAGGACATCCAAAAGATATTGAAGCGGTGTTGCTTATTGAAGTTGATGGAATCTCAGCAGGTATTGAGGAACAAATTGAAGAAATTCTTGCCGTTTGCCGACGGCATCATGTCAGAGAAGTAAAAGTTGCAAAAGATGAGCAAGAACGAGCGAGCTGGTGGGCAAACCGGAAAACGGGCTTTGGAGCAATGGGAGCCATCTCGCCGGATTATCTAGTGCAAGACGGCGTCATTCCGAGAAGCAAACTGCCAGAAGTGCTGGAGCGGATCAACGAAATTAGCAAGCGATATGAGTTAAGAATTGCGAATATTTTTCATGCTGGTGACGGTAATCTACATCCGCTCATTCTATTCGATATGGCAAAGCTGGGAGAAACAGACAGAGCGTTAAAAGCAGGCAGTGAGTGCTTACAGGTTTGTGCAGATGTTGGCGGAACCATTACAGGAGAACACGGTGTGGGTATCGAAAAGAAAGAAGAAATGAAATTTGTCTTTAAGGATGAAGAAATTTTGGCTCAAACAAACATTCGTGAAGTGTTTAACCCAGAAAATTTACTAAATGCGGGTAAACTGTTTCCAAGTCCAAGTCGCTGCGCTGAAGTTAAGCGTGATTTAAAGGATAAGCAAACAGTTGCACGTCCGTAATCATTAAAAGGAGGAAGTAAAATGGTAGCTTATAAGCAAATTGGAAAACTTCAAGTAGCACCTGTTTTGTACAAATTTATTAATGAAGAAGCTCTTCCGGAGACTGGACTACAAGAGGAGGCGTTTTGGGCAGGATTCGAACAACTTATTCATGAGCTAACACCGGAAAATAAAGCACTGCTTGCTAAACGTGATGAACTGCAAGCCAAATTAAATCGATGGTATCGTGAAAATCGTGATTCCTTTGACTTTGAAGCATACAAAGCATTTCTTACGAGCATTGGCTATTTAGAAGCAGACGTAGCTGACTTTCAAATTTCAACAGCTAACGTAGACGATGAAATTGCGCTTCAAGCTGGACCACAGCTTGTTGTACCAGTTAATAATGCCCGCTACGCAATTAACGCGGCGAATGCTCGCTGGGGTAGCTTATACGATGCGCTTTACGGAACGGATGCGATTAGCTCCGAAAATGGAGCTGGAGTTCAAAGTCAGTATAATCCGATTCGGGGTGAAAAGGTCATTACGTTTGCAAAATCCTTTTTAAATCATACGATTCCATTAAAAGAAGGCAAACACGAAGACGTTGTGCAGTACGTCGTGACAAATAAGGTGGAAGCATTGTTGCAGGACGGGACAACAACGGAGCTGAAAGAACCGAGCAAATGGGTTGGCTATCAAGGTGATGGTTCAAACCCGAGTGCCCTGTTATTTAAAAATAACGGACTGCATTTTGAAATTCAAATTGACCGCCAGGATGCGATTGGAAAAAGCGATGATGCAGGCGTAAAAGATGTGCTGCTTGAATCGGCTGTCACAACTATTATGGACTGTGAAGACTCGGTAGCTGCAGTAGATGCAGAAGACAAAGTAGAAGTGTATCGCAACTGGTTAGGCTTAATGAAAGGTGATTTAAAGGCAACGTTTAAAAAAGGTGCAAAAACAATGACCCGTACGCTAAATGACGATCGTCAGTATAAAACTGCAAACGGAGATACTGTGACGCTTTCCGGACGCTCTTTGATGTTTGTACGAAACGTAGGTCATTTGATGAGCAACAGCGCCATCTTAGACGCCAACGGTGATGAAATTCAAGAAGGTATTTTAGATAGCATAATTACGAGTTTAATTGCAAAGCATACGCTGCTT
Organism: Priestia sp. KCTC 13724; assembly: GCF_056820425.1. Classification (NCBI taxonomy): domain Bacteria; kingdom Bacillati; phylum Bacillota; class Bacilli; order Caryophanales; family Bacillaceae; genus Priestia; species Priestia sp. KCTC 13724. Next base: position 20,172 of record NZ_JBXDLD010000093.1, read on the forward strand.
GGAACTGGTAAGTATCAAAACTCTCAAAAAGGCTCTGTGTATATTGTAAAACCGAAAATGCACGGCTCTGAAGAAGTAGCATTTGCTAATAAGCTGTTTGATCGCGTAGAAGATTTAGTCGGATTGCCACGCTATACTCTTAAGATTGGAGTGATGGACGAAGAGCGCAGAACGTCACTGAACTTAAAAGCGTGCATTGAAAAAGTTAAAAATCGCGTTGCGTTCATTAACACAGGGTTCTTAGACCGCACCGGAGATGAAATGCATACATCTATGGAAGCAGGCGTCATGATTCGAAAAAATGATATGAAATCTTCCGTTTGGCTAGCAGGATATGAAAAATCAAATGTACTAACAGGCTTAGCAAGCGGATTCCAAGGAAAAGCGCAAATTGGAAAAGGTATGTGGGCAATGCCAGATTTAATGGCTGAAATGCTGAAACAAAAAGTAGGCCACTTACAAGCAGGAGCAAATACGGCATGGGTTCCATCCCCAACCGCTGCAACGTTACATGCTCTTCATTATCATGAAGTCTCGGTTGTGGATGTTCAAAACCAGCTGGCGAACAATTCTACTAATCTGCGAGATGACATTTTACAGGTACCGCTTGCTAAAGAACCAAATTGGACAAAAGAAGAGGTACAGCAAGAATTAGATAATAACGCACAAGGTATATTGGGCTACGTAGTACGCTGGGTAGATCAAGGAATTGGGTGTTCAAAGGTTCCAGACATCAACGACGTAGGCTTAATGGAAGACCGAGCAACGCTTCGTATCTCAAGTCAGCACGTAGCAAACTGGTTACATCACGGAATTTGTACAAAAGAGCAAGTTCTTGCGACGCTACAACGAATGGCGAAAGTCGTGGATAGCCAAAATGCGGGTGACGCTAACTATCAGCCAATGGCACCTCATTATGAAGAGTCTATTGCGTTCCAAGCAGCGTGCGACCTTGTGTTTAAAGGATATGATCAACCAAACGGATACACTGAGCCAATCTTGCATGCGCGCCGCATTGAAGCAAAAGCAAAGCAAGCAATCGAACAAAAATAAGCGAATCAAGGAGCGAGGCTACGTATGAAATTTACACGTTTTGAATCAGAAGGTGTGATTTGCCAAGGAGTGGTAGAAAAAGAAAACATTCGTGAAATAACAGGAGATTTGTTTACGAAATGGGAATACACGGGGCGCACATTTATACGAGAAGATGTGAAGCTGTTAGCACCAATACAGCCAAATCAGATTATTGGCATTGGAGCTAATTACGTGAAAGATGTGAGCGAGCTGCCTGAAAAGCTTCCTGATATTCCGGTATTTTTCTTTAAACCCATTTCATCGGTTATTGGGCCTGGTGAAGATATCATCATTCCAGAAGGAATTGAAGAAGTAAAGTTTGAATCTGAGCTTGCGGTTGTCATTGGAAAAGAAGCAAAAAAACTTTCAGCGTCAAATGTTCGTGAGTATATCTTTGGCTATACGATTGGAAATGACGTCACAGCACCGCAGTTTATTCACCCGGACGGCCACTGGACGGTGGGGAAATCATTTGATACATTCACGCCGCTTGGTCCCTATATTGAAACCGAGCTGGATCTTGCAAACATTCGTGTAAAAGCGACGCTGGATGGCATAGAAAAACAAAATAGCGGTATGGATCTTATCATCATCTCGGTTGAAAAAATGATTGCTTATCTTTCCAATGTGATGACGCTCAAACCAGGAGACGTTATTTTAACAGGTAGTCCAGTAGGAGCGGAATTAGTGGGCGCAGGAAGCATTATTAATTGTCATATTGATGAAATTGGCTCGCTGAAAAATACTTTTAGCAAAGTAAAAGTCAGCGTGAATTAATAAGAAAGAATGATTTGAATACAGCTTGGTATCTGCGGTAAACATGCTTGTCTACATGAATAAAACAGGTTCAGGCTGCTTAGGTATTTCGATCACAACAAAAAACAACCTGTTCGAATTGTGACGTAATCGGATTTCGAACAGGTTTTTATTTATGAAAAAAGGTAATAGCTTGACTGAAACCGATATTCTCTCACATAAAATAAACTGTTTTAAACACTTGTTGAAAAGGAGGAAGAAAAGCATGAGTACTGGAATGTTAGCACTTCTATCACTTTTACCGATTTTAGCGGTTGGTATTTTTTTAGTAGGGCTGAGATGGCCTGCTAGCAAAGCGATGCCAATTTCTTACTTGGTGGCTGTAGGGTTAGCGTTATTTGTATGGAAGGTGCCTGGCGTAACAATCGCTGCTGCTTCCATTAATGGTTTGGTCGTTGCAGGAACGCTTTTATATATTATTTTTGGTGCAATTTTATTACTGAACACCCTGCAAGAAAGCGGCGGAATTAAAACCATCCGCCAAGGCTTTACGGATATTTCACCGGACCGCCGTATTCAAGTTATTATTATTGCATGGCTATTTGGTTCCTTTATTGAAGGAGCTTCGGGTTTCGGTACGCCGGCTGCGGTTGCGGTTCCGCTGTTAGTAGGCCTAGGCTTTCCTGCCATGGCAGCGGTTATTGCTGGAATGGTTATTCAAAGTACGCCCGTTTCGTTCGGGGCAGTAGGAACACCAATGCTAGTCGGCGTTCAAACAGGATTATCAGCAGATGCAAGCATTACGGATAACTTTCTAGCACTGGTAACTGAAATTGGTGGACAGGTAGCAATTTTACACATGATCGCGGGTACGTTTATTCCACTGTTTGTTGTGGCGCTTATGACAAAGTTCTTTGGGAAGAATAAATCATTTACGGAAGGAATCCGCGTTTGGAAGTTTGCACTCTTTGCTGCGTTTGCAATGACCATTCCATATGTCTTGGTTGCAAACCTACTAGGTCCTGAGTTTCCATCAATGATTGGTGGATTAGTCGGACTTGTCGTTGTTGTGTTTGCTGCTAAAAGAGGATTTTTAATGCCAGCTAAAGAAGAAGCATGGGACTTTGAAGAGAAAAGCAAGTGGGACCCTGAGTGGATAGGCAGTTTAGAAATAAAAGATGTTGCGTATCATAACGGACAAATGAGCATGTTTCGTGCGTGGCTCCCTTATGTATTAGTTGGCGTATTCTTAGTGCTATCAAGGTTGAAAGCGCTTCCTGTTTTAGGGTGGCTACAATCATGGACCGTTTCGTTTCCGAATATATTTGGTTCTGAAGTAAGTGCAAGCTTTCAGCCACTGTATCTTCCGGGAACAATTTTCATCTTAGTATCTCTAATCACTTATTTCCTTCATCATATGAATAAAAAAGCTTATAAAAAGGCGTGGGCACAGTCTGCAAAAACAACGATTGCTGCGTCTACAGCTTTAATTTTTACGGTTCCGATGGTACAGGTTTTTATTAATTCTGGAGGAGGAGAAGCGGGGTTCGATAAAATGCCAATTGAATTAGCAAACGGTGCAGCAGCTTTAGCAGGCGAATATTGGCCGTTGCTTTCAACTTTTATTGGAGGACTTGGTGCATTTATTGCTGGAAGCAACACCGTAAGCAATATGATGTTTTCGTTATTTCAATACGATGTTGGTACCCAAATTGGCGTGAATCCAACTTGGGTTGTTGCTTTACAAGCGGTTGGAGGAGCGGCTGGAAACATGATTTGCGTTCATAATGTTGTGGCAGCTTCAGCCGTTGTAGGGCTGGTTGGAAAAGAAGGAGCGGTTATTCGAAAAACGCTGCTGCCGTTTATGTACTATGCGCTTTTATCCGGAGCGGTTGGGTATGCAATCGTATGGTATGCTGAAAAAGGACTAGTAAATATTGGATCAGCAATTGTCGTAGGTGTCTTTTTAGTAGCGGTGTATATAATCAGTACAAATCAACGTCGTACGCAGCTCATCTCTGTTGGGAATAAAACAAAGTTCTTAGACTAATAAAACAAAGAGGCTGGGACATAAGTAATTCAGCCAATGATAAACCTGAACGATTGAGAGTTTCTCACTTTTAATCGTTCAGGTTTTTTGGTTGATTGTGAACGCAATGGAACGAACGTGTTCAGACAAACCAAAAAGATTGGAACAGCTAGTGTTCGTCTCTTAGAAGCAATCATTTTGTTATGTCCCAAACTCTTTTTGTCATTTTTGAACAAAATCAGGGTAATCAGTAATAATAGCGTCTATATTCATTGATAACAGGAAATCAGCCGTTTGCTGATTACGCACCGTCCAAGAAGAGATCTTCATTCCGTTATTATGTACATTTGTCACTAACTCATTTGTAACAAGTCCGTAATGAGGGTTAAAGTAATCAGCATATGTCGCAAACTGCTGAAGCTTTTCCTCTGTTGTATCTGCTTTAGACCCTGTTAACACGCCAATTGGAACGTTTGGAAGCAGCTCGTCCATCTTTTTCATCGAGTCGAAATTAAATGACTGAACAATGATCTTTTCATTGTTTGGCTTGTCCATGTTGCGTTCTTTTAGCTCACCAGCTATTTTTGCTTCGATGCCTGGATAGAGTTCGGACGACTTTAATTCAATTAGAATGCCAATTTTGCCGCGGTAGCGATCCAAAATTTCTTCAAATGTTGGAATGGGTTCTCCAGCAAATTCGGTTCCTTTCCAGCTTCCCGCGTCTAATGATTGTAGTTCTTCTAGTGTTAGATCTTTGACTGCACCTGTACCGTTTGTCGTACGGTCGACGGTTACATCGTGAATGACTACAAGCTCGCCATCTTTACTTTGCTGTACGTCAATTTCAATATAATCTGATTTCATTTCGAATGCTTTCTCAAACGCAGCGACCGTATTTTCTGGAGCATATCCAGATGCACCACGATGCGCTACGTTGTCTACGTCATTTTTTGCAGCCGATGCTTGCTGTAAAGGACTTAGCAACAAAGCAAATGAAATCCCAATCCCTGCTAATACTTTTTTATTCATCTCTCCATCTCCCAACTCAAACTGTTTTCATGATTCAGTATAAATTTGGAATATTGATACCGCATGAATCGTACATTGAGATTTGATTACAGGAAGATGAATAAAAATAGATACAAAGTCTTACTTTTATTTACAAATCAGCCAATGTTTCGACCGCTTTTAGACAGAATGAATCTCTTTTACACGCCCTACCTGTCCATCTGTTAGCCGAACTTTAATGCCATGAGGGTGAAACGAAGACTTTGTTAACAAGTCTTTCACAATTCCCTCCGTTAATTTTCCAGTTCGTTGATCAGCTTTCAGAACGATTGATACCTTCGTTCCAGGAGAAATATCATTTCGATTTTGCCCGCTCATTTCTATCCACTTCACTTTCACGATGTGCTGACGATTTAGTCAACCTGTACAAGCACATCTTCTTTATTTGGGTATGTTTTTTCAATATGATGCTCGCCCCATGCACAAAGAGCATCTAAAATTCCTTTAAGAGACCAGCCATATTCCGTTAGAGAATACTCGACTTTCGGAGGAACTTGGTTATAGACCTCATGTAAAATAATGCCGTCCTCTTCAAGCTCACGAAGCTGCTGAGTTAGCATTTTTTGAGTGATGCCTGGCATCAAGCGCTTTAGTTCTCCGGTTCTTTTCTTTCCTTTAATCAAGTGACATAAAATCACTACTTTCCACTTACCACCAATTACTTCGAGAGAAGCTTCGACTGGAATATTGTAAACTTTCATTACTAAAAGCCTCCTTACGTAACAATGTTCTGTCTATTCGTTTGCATGCCACAAATATTCCTCATGCGTGAACGTTAATCAATTTATTGTTATTGTACCGCTTTACGCCCAAAATAGTCCATTAGGTACTTTTTAGTGCCTATCGTACTTGATTGGTCAAACATTTGGCTGGAGAGCAACCTTTGGAGCAGTGGCTTTACTTGGAGTGGTTGGAATTATTGCAAGCGCAATTTTAATTCCGAATAACTTAAAAGAAGCACCGCCTACGTCGTTTAAAGAACAGGTCAAGATTTTAACAAATGGTCCACTTTTATTAGCATTTGCTATTACGGCCCTAGGGTACGGAGGTACGTTCGTTGCATTCACTTATTTAACACCTCTTTTAGAAAATGTAACAGGCTTTAGTGCTAAATGGGTAAGTATCATCTTGCTGGTCTATGGTGTTGCAGTGGCAATTGGTAACACTGTAGGTGGAAAAGCAGCGAATAAATCACCGCTTAAAGCACTGTTTTGGATGTTTATTTTCCAAGCTGTTGTCTTAGTTGCTTTAAGCTTTACGGCACCGTTTAAGATAGTTGGCTTAATTACGATTTTCTTAATGGGGCTGTTCGCTTTCATGAACGTTCCGGGCTTACAAATTTTAGTGGTAAACTTAGCAGAAAAGTATGTTCCATCTGCTGTGAACGTGGCATCAGCGCTTAATATCGCTGCATTTAACATCGGAATTGCAATCGGTGCATTTGTAGGTGGGCTTATTGTGGATTCAATCGGCATTATTCATACGCCGTGGATTGGTGGAGTAATGGTGATTGGAGCTGTTTTACTCACTGCATGGAGTGCACGAATAGAAAAGGTGTAAGGTAAATGAAAATGGAAGGCTTAAACGGCCTTCCATTTTTTTGCATGTATTATTGCTGCCAAAAAGAAAGTAAGGGTCCATCCTCTCCGTAGATTGGATCTGTTTTCGGAAGAGGCACATTCTTTATTTGTTTGACAGCTTCTGCATGTTCGTTAGAATTACCGGTCTTTAAATTATAGTTGCTTCCATCAGGATACGCGCCAACTACTTGGAAATCAGCCGTTGATTGAAGGTGCTTATGTCCCGTACCTGCCGGCAGTACAATTACATCTCCAGCGTGTACAACAATATTTTCACCTTTGGGACCACCTAGCTGTAAGCGAGCACAGCCTCGTATAATACCGAGAACCTCATGTGTGTTGCTGTGGTAGTGATGAAAATCATAAATGCCATTTACCCAGCTATTTTTCCAGTTGTGATTATGAAAGATAGTTTCCATTTTATCCTTACGATCAATTAGTGCATGTTCATAGAGTAAAACAGGAAGGGAAGGGTGGTTGGGAATAACCCCATCATCATCAAAAAACAAAACTTTTACATCTGACACAATCTCTCCTCCTCCAAACATCGTATTTTCTTAACATTCCCTCTTCGTAAAAGAAATAAACTAACGTTGGATTATCTGTAAAAAAATGAAATATAACTAAAACTAAATTTCTAAAAGAGGCTAAGTGGTTCATTTGAACTATAGGTCTGTTCCTTGATAAGAAACAAGCTTAAAATACAACGCCAAAAAAGGAATGTATATGGTAAATATTATCATGGTAGGTTTTGTAATGGAAAGAGTGGATTTTTAAATAACTGAGAAGTAGGTAGATTAATGGGACAATATGAGTCGAAATACTTACAAAAATATCCTGGTAATTTAATGACTTATGGAAGATTGAAGATGTTTAAGGATTTCCTTATGATGGTAAAGGAGAATTAAGTAATGAACTTTATCAAATAACTGTAAAAAAGTAATTCGAAATAAGTGATTGTGAATATAGAGATTATGAAATTAGTCGATGATAGAGTTCATGAAAACATAAAGAGAAACGGAGAGAATTACGTGAAAAAAGCAGCAGGTTTAGTCTTAATTGGGGCTCTTTCACTGGGCTTAGCAGCGTGTGGATCAAGTGAAGAAGGAGAAGGAGCAGGTGCAAACAAGTCGTTTGAAGCTAAAACCATTGAAAATGTTAATGGAAAAGCAGTTGTAGAAGTGAATTATTCCGGTATCGGCGTATATAACTTATATAATACAGTTTCTGATTATAAACGCGCTTATTATCAAGAAACAAATGAATATGATTCGAAAAAACAAGAAGCTTATGCAATTTCAAAATTCAAAGACATTCTAGGTGGGGCAGAGCTTAAAGAAAGCAACTATCCATTAGAAATTGAAATGGTTGAAAAAGACGGAAAATGGGAAGTTAAGCCAAAAGATAAATATAGCGATACAGTTGAAAAAGCATTCGCTGCGGGTGACATTAACTAAAGATGTAAGCCTAGAAAGAGAGAAGAGATGATCTTCTCTCTTTTTTGATTGTTATAAAGCGCTTACTGTAAATTTTGTTTGTGTTTTGAGCAAATTTTACAGTTATTTTTATGAAGATGTGCTAGTATGATGGTCTCAATAAAAGTTTTTATGTGTATAGTTGGAGGAATGGAAGATGAAAGCAAAATATTGTAGACAATCAAAAGCGGTTAGAACGAGTCGCGTATTTCCAAATGATACAAATAATCATCAAACGTTATTTGGTGGTAAGCTCATGAGCGATATTGATATGATTGCTTCAATTTCTGCTTCTCGTCATAGCCGAGCAGAGTGCGTAACAGCATCAACTGATTCTGTGCATTTCTTACATCCGATTACTCCGCAGGATTCGGTATGTTTTGAATCATATGTATCTTGGACAGGCCGATCTTCAATGGAGATCTTTGTGAAAATCATAAAAGAAAATTTAAAATCAGGAGAGCGAAAAATTGCTGCTACGTCCTTTATCACTTTTGTTGCGCTTGGAGAAGATGGAAAGCCTTGCGAAGTGCCGAGCGTAATCCCAGAAACGGATGAAGAAAAGTATTTATATCAAACGGCACCTGAGCGAGCAAAAATTAGAAAGAGTGTGCGCGCTAACAGCAATAGCTTAGCACAGTTCTTAAGCCTCGAGCAGCCGTGGAACTAAATGTAAATTATCTGTCAGCTAACCTTACCAACTAAAAGACGGATTGTGCTGGAGATGCTAATCTTTAAAATATCATTTTCGTCTACAAACTGGAGGGGAAGCAGATGTTTAAAGATGCTGTATTAGCAAAAGAATGGCTGCCAGTTGCGTACAGTCAAGATCTAGGAGCGGATCCACTTGCTGTGAAGGTATTGGAAGAGAGAGTAGTGCTTTTTCGGGTAAGAGGAGCAATTAAAGCCTTTAAAGACCTTTGCATTCACCGAGGAGCTGCTTTGTCGCTTGGTAAGGTAAAAGATGATTGCATCGTTTGTCCTTATCATGGATGGGAATATAATGTGGATGGACAGTGTAAAAAAATTCCGCAGCAGCCACCGAATAGAGCGATTCCACTCAAAGCAAAAGCTATTGTATATCAGTGCAGAGAAGTATACGGAATGATTTGGGTTCGACTCAGTGAACAAGGATCTGATGCAGCAGAACCTCTTCCTTACTATGAGGAATATAATCACCCATCTTTTAAGACTGTCCATGCGTATGCTCATACGATGAATGCAGCGGCACCTCGCGTGGTTGAGAATTTTTTGGATGTGAGCCATCTTGCATTTGTTCATGAAGGAAGCTTAGGACATCCAGATTATACAGAAATTCCGGATTACAAAGTGAACTGGCGTGATAACCACTACGTCTCAGACGAGATTGAAGTATATGCTGATGCGGACGGCACAGGGAACTGGTCAACCATTTACTATACGTTTGAAATTCTTCGCCCGACGGTTGCGCGGTTGAAAAAAGTGAATTATCAAACCAACGAAATCTTCTCCATGCTGTTTGCCGTATTGCCCCAAGAACAGCTGAAATCAACCGTTTTTGCACTCGTATCACGAAATTATGAGCTGGATAAGCCAGATGAATATTTTCAAGAATTTCAACAGCTTATCATCGAACAAGATACAGGCATTGTTGAAAGTCAAAAGCCAGAAGAACTTCCGTTAGACTTACAAACAGAGCTGCATCTTAATCCTGATCGCGTTAGCATTGCATACCGAAAATGGTTAGGAGAGCTTGGCGTTGAGTTTGGAAGCGATGTGGGAAGAAAGGCAAAAACTATATAATAAGAAAGAAAAGATGCCGTTTATCTTAATAAGCAGCATCTTTTTTGTTGAGTATAAAACTATAAAAGTAAAAATATAGTAAATAAGTAAACTTTATTACATTTTTATGTTAAAATGTTACTGATTTGTTTATAACTTATCAAGGTTCTGTGTAAAGGTAAACAAATAAAAATTTATTGAAAAAGGAGCTATTATATGAATCCAGAAATTACGACGACCGAACAGAAGCAGGGGCCAAAGCCGTCCGTATTTAAGTTTATTTTTAGTCCAGGTGCTGAGTTTGACAAAATGAAGCAGCGTCCGGCGATTGTGGCTTCACTCATTCTCGTTATCTTACTAAGTGCCGTTGCATTCGCACTTAGTGCCATTACGCCAGAAAGCTTGGCTTCTTTACAGGAGCTTGGGATTGAGCCAGATGATTCTATGAAATTGTTTAGCATGATTGGAGCTGGAATTGGAGCGTTAATTGTCACGCCTATCGCGATGTTAATTGGTGCAGGAATCCTTTTACTTATTGTAAAAATCGGAAAAGGAACAGCAAAGTATAAGCACATGTTTAGTTTAACAGCATTTATTACGTTCATTACAATGCTTGGTTTATTACTAAATACAGTCATTGCAGTTGTGGCTGGAACAGGAACAAATATAACGTCTTTAAATGGTTTAATTGGAGCTGAAGGAGCTGTTGGTGGCGTATTAGCAAGCATTGAAATTTTCTCGATTTGGTCGCTAATCTTAACAGCAATGGGCTTACAAAAAGTAGGCGGTTTATCTAAAAAAGCTGCAATTATTATTGCTAGTGTCTTTTTTGTACTGTCTGTTATTTCACAAATTATAGGAAGTGTTATGGCGTAATGAAAAAAGGTATAATCATCACAGTTGTTTCTCTCTTAATCGTAGTACTAATTGGCGTAAACGTGTTTAAAGCACAGAAAAGTGAAGACGTACAAGTTAGCGTGACATCATTAAAAGATATGACGTTGCGCAGTACGGTTATGATTCCAGGTACTCTTAAGCTTGCCGATGAGCAGTATGTGTATTATCAGCCAGAAAATGGTGAGATTGAAGATATTAAAGTAACAGAAGGTACAAGAGTTCAAGTTGGCACACCGCTTGTCACATATACAAATGATGATTTAGAGCTTGAAAAAGAACAAAATAAGCTTGGCGAAAAATCGAATGAACTACAGGTTAGCTCACTAAATAAGCAGATTGCTAAGCTGAAAGATAAGCAGAAGAAGCTGGAAAAAGAACTTCCAAAAGAAGAAGCGAAAGCGCAAATAGAAGAAGAACGTACTCAGCTTAATTTAGATCTTGAAACAGCAAAAATTGAAGCTGAACGCAACAAGCTAGAGCGCAAGTCATTAACAAAGAAAGAGAATAATCTCACTGAAAAAAGTGAATTAGCTGGCACAGTGCTGTCTGTGGATAAAGAAGCTGCTCACAACACAAGCGAGGTTCAAAAGCCGCTTATACATATTGGCAATACGGATCAATATTTGGCAACAGGTGTTCTATCAGAATATGATGCTCTTAATATTGAAGTAGGTCAGCCAGTAAAAATTACATCTGATGTGGTGCCGGACAAAGAGTGGGAAGGATCAGTTCAGCAAGTTGATTTCTTACCACAGCAGTCCGATGCAGCAAGTGGTGGAGACGCAGCGAATCAATATCCAGTACAAGTAAAGGTAACGGATGAAGGGATTAAAAGTATTCGTCCAGGCTTTAAGCTTTTATTAGAAATTGAAACTGAAAGCAAAAAAGCAAAAGCCGTTCCATCAAAAGCAATTGTCAATGAAGGCGATGAGAAGTATGTGTATATCGTAAAAGATGGAAAAGCTGTTAAGCGAGAAGTGAAGGTTGGTCAAACAACAAACAAGTCAATTGAAATTGTTAAAGGCGTTACGAGTAAGGATCAAATCATCTCAAATCCATCTAATGAGCTAGCAGATGGTGTGGAAGTGACAGTGAAATGATTAAATTAGAAAATATCTCTAAAAGCTATCGTCTTGGGAAAGAAGAAGTTCCTATTTTAAAAGGGATTGATTTAACGATTAAAGACGGTGAGTTTGTTGCCATTATGGGTCCTTCAGGTTCGGGTAAATCAACCTTGATGAACATTATTGGTTGTTTAGATCGACCAACTTCAGGTGCTTACTTTTTAAATGAACTCGAGATTTCAACGTACAGTGATGATCAGCTAGCTAAGGTGCGAAATGAACAGATTGGATTTGTGTTTCAGCAATTCCAGCTGTTGCCGCGGTTAAAAGCCGTGGAAAATGTAGAGCTGCCGATGGTCTATACGGGCATATCTCGAAAAGAGCGACGCAAGCGTGCTGAAGCTGCGCTGTTAAAGGTAGGATTAGGTGAAAGAATCAATCACTTACCAAATGAGCTATCGGGTGGACAAAAGCAGCGTGTTGCTATTGCTCGTGCCATCGTTAATAAGCCTAGTCTCATTTTAGCAGACGAACCAACGGGAGCGCTTGATACAAAAACAAGCGTATCAATTATGGAGGAATTTGCTGCTTTAAACAAAGATGGAACAACCGTAGTGGTCATCACTCATGAGCCAGAAGTAGCTGAATATGCTTCAAGAACAATATTAGTTCGTGATGGAAATATCGTTGCGTACAACGGTAAGGAGAGTCTTGAACTATGAGCATGATGGAAAATATTCGTATGGCTTTGGCGTCGGTTGTTGCGCATAAGCTGCGCTCGCTCTTGACGATGCTCGGTATTATTATCGGGGTTGCAGCAGTTATTATCGTTGTAGCGATTGGTCAAGGTGGAGAGCAGATGCTTAAATCGCAAATTACAGGCGATAGCAATACGGTTGACTTAATGTACGAACCTTCAGAGGAAGAAATACAAACAAACCCAAACATTTGGGAGCAGGCGTTTTTTACGTCGCAAGATATTGATAATCTAGGCAAGTTACCAGGTGTTGAAAACGTTGTGGCATCTCTACAGGAAATGATGTCGGTCCGTTATAAAGAAGACACGTTAGATACAACGGTATATGCTATTAACCAGTCGTATTTGGACGTAAATGATTTAAAAATTGCACAGGGACAAAGCTTAACCGATGGTGATTTTTTATCGGGTAACCGAGTTGCTCTTATCAGCGATGAGCTAAACAAGGAAATGTTTAAAGATAGCAGTGGCCTTGGCGAAATCATTTGGGTGAAAAACCAGCCAATTGAAGTTGTAGGAATTTTAGAAAAGCCAACCGGCATATTAGGGTCATTTGGCATGATGGAAGTGTATATGCCGAGCAACACGTATAAATCAAGCTTTGGAAAAGTAGACTATACGTCTGTAAGTCTTCAAGCTTCCAATCCAGATGAATTACAAACTGTTGGAGAGAGCGCAGCAAATCTATTAAATGAAACGTACGGAACAGAAGATTCCTACACCGTCATGAATATGGAAGCCATTGCGGATGGCATTGGGCAAGTCACAACAATTATGACAACAATTATTGGTTCAATTGCTGGAATCTCATTATTAGTTGGCGGCATCGGCGTTATGAATATCATGCTTGTATCGGTTACAGAAAGAACAAGAGAAATAGGTATTCGTAAAGCTCTCGGCGCAACGAAAAGACAGATTTTAACACAGTTCTTGATTGAATCAATAACGCTAACGTTAATCGGCGGTATCGTTGGCATTTTACTTGGAGCAGGCGGTGCTTCTATCGTTTCGATGTTTGCAGGATGGCCACCGTTAATTTCATGGCAAATTATTGTCATTGGACTATTGTTCTCAATGACAATTGGCGTGATTTTTGGAATGCTTCCAGCAAATAAAGCAGCCAAGCTCGATCCGATTGAAGCGTTAAGATATGAATAAGGAAGAAAATCACTCAAAACCAGAGTGATTTTCTTTTTTTTAGATGAATGTATAATATAATAGAAGATAAGGGGACATGAATAGGGGGAGAGAGGATGACCATTTCACTTTTTCTTATTTTGTTTGTGGGGATTGTTTCGCTAGTCGGGACGATATGGATTGCGAATAACGATGACAAACAGTATAAAAAGACTGGAAAAAAACGAATTCGAAACTTATCATTTATTTATGTAGCGCTACTAGTAGGTTCTGCTATTGCCGTTGCTGTTTATATTGCAAATATTTAATTTGGAACATGCGTGTTGATTAACCAATAAAATCCAAAAAAAGCATACAAAAAAGGGCACCTATCTTGTAGAATGT
>NZ_JBXDLD010000094.1:0-509 GCF_056820425.1 Priestia sp. KCTC 13724
CAGTGTTACCACTGATAAAAAAAGACAGACATAAAAAAGCTGTTGAGAACAAAGTTTCTCAACAGCCTGAAAAAAGTACAAGTGTAATCTCTATCCACTTGTACTTTTTCATTGGGAATGGCTAAGGAAGTAGTAAATAAGAAGTTATACACCATGCTCAGTTGAATTGAAGATTGAAGTAAGGTCCTCCAAATAAAATTGACAGGTTCTTTTTTGCAACAGTTTAATTAAAGGTGTTTGAAAAACATCTCAACTTTTACATAACGCCAAATGGATAATTGTAACTCTTCTTAACATGCAATTGCTTAAGTGCTATTATCCATTTGCGTATAAAAACCCATTACATTGCGGTAATTGTATATTCTCTGTAGAAAAATTTATTGGATGCTGAATGTTTTCCTGATGAAGATTTTTGTTAACACTTGTTTTTGACATCTTAAAAAGGAGCATTCCTGTTAGAAGGATTTTCGGGGACTTGAACAAAAAAGAGCCCTCTTGGTATGATACGG
>NZ_JBXDLD010000095.1:0-4449 GCF_056820425.1 Priestia sp. KCTC 13724
CAGTGTTACCACTGATAAAAAAAGACAGACATAAAAAAGCTGTTGAGAACAAAGTTTCTCAACAGCCTGGAAAAAAGCGCTCAGCTGAGCGCTTTTTATTCTTATGATAGTACATTTAATGATTCACGAATGAATGCAGGTAAATCATCAGGTGTACGGCTTGTAACTAGTTGGTTTTGGCACACAACAACTTCTTTATCATGGAAGTTTGCGCCTGCGTTTTTCAAGTCAACCGCAATTGACTTATAGCCTGTAATATCGCGACCTTTTAACGTATCTGCATTAATTAAAAGCTGCGGGCCGTGACAGATGGCCATAACCGGCTTTTTCTCATCCATAAATGCTTTTGTAAATGCAACGACATCATCGTTAGCGCGCAGAATGTCAGGTGAAAAACCTCCTGGTAAGAATAAAGCATCAAACTCTTCTGGCTTTACCTCTTTAATACCTTTATCAATGCTGATCGTTGTTTCTCCTTGCTTACCTTTTACTGTTTTGCCGCCTTCAACGTCAATCGTTGTTAGCTCATGACCTGCTTCTTTCAATGCTTTGGCAGGGTCTGTATATTCCACATCTTCAAATAAATCTGTTACTAATACTGCGATTTTTTTACTCATCTCAACAAGCAACTCCTTTATTTCTGTGTAATAGCTTTTGTTCTATAAATAATGTACCCTTGTCTTTTCACCTTAAACATGGAATTTACAAATGATATGTACAAAAAAAGCTTTGCTGACCGCAAAGCTTTACCATTTTGTCTTATATTCTTTATAAATTTTGACTACAACAGGGCTCAAAATAAAGAGCGCGATTACGTTTGGCAGAACCATTAATGCATTGAATGTATCGGCTAAGTCCCATACAAGCGTAACGTTTAAAGTAGATCCTAACACAATAAAAAGTAGTACAAGCGCACGGTAAACGCTGATTCCTTTTTTTCCAAACAGATAATTGATATTGTTTTCTCCAAAATAGTACCATCCTAAAATGGTTGTGAAAGCAAAGAAGAATAAACAAATTGCAATAAACGGATGGCCAAACCCGCCGAGACCCCTTGTAAAACTTTCTTGAGTTAACTGGATACCATTTAAGCCCGTTTCATAGGATTTCGTCATGATAATGACGAGCGCTGTTAGGGTACAAATAATGACGGTGTCAATTACAACCGCTATGATAGCAACTAATCCCTGCTGAGCAGGATGTTTTACGTTTGCCGCAGCGTGAGCATGAGGCGTTGAGCCCATTCCTGCTTCGTTGGAAAATAACCCACGAGAAACCCCATAACGAATAGCTTCTTTAATTGTTGCGCCGATAACTCCACCAGTGGCAGCAGCTGGATTAAACGCTGATTCTACGATTAATATAAACGCATCCACGATTCCAGAGAAATTTGCGAATACGATAACTAAGCTTCCTCCAATATAGAAAAGTGCCATAAACGGTACAACAAATTCAGCAATTTTTGCGATTCGCTGAATTCCGCCAAAGATAATAAAGCCAATTAATACCGCAACAACAATTCCTACTGCAACGCGTGGAATATTGAACGTATCAAAGGATGCTGCGATGGAGTTTGACTGCACCATATTTCCGATAAACCCAAGTGCGATAATAATGGACACGGCAAAAAAGCCCGCTAACCATTTGCTCCCTACTCCTTTTCGGATATAATAAGCAGGTCCTCCAACAATCTGGCCATCTTTCTCTTCTTTATATTTCTGCGCAAGAACTGCCTCTGCAAAAATCGTGGCCATGCCGAAAAACGAGCTAACCCACATCCAAAAAATAGCCCCAGGTCCTCCCAAAGCAATAGCTGTTGCAACACCCGCTAAATTTCCTGTCCCAACCTGAGCAGCAACTGATGTTGCCAACGCTTGAAAGGGAGAAATTCCATCTTTATTGTCAGGGTTCTTTTTAAACATTCCGCCAAACGTTTGAACAAATGCTTGTTTGAGCATTGTTACTTGGATAAAGCCTAAGCGAAATGTATAAAGGATACCAATTCCCAATAAAAATGTAATCATAAACGGCCCCCATAAAAAACCATTTATGCTATTTATAAATTCTGATATGTTCACTTTTTCTACTCACCTCAAATACTATAATGGTTAAATCAACATGTATGTTTTATCCACACTTCTACCTTCTACTTTGACATAACAAAATAGGAGGTAGAAGTATCGATGCGCTAGACACCGAACCATATCCTTTGACAATACTGAGACAAAACTCCTGATTTATTGAACACAATTATGTCATTATACCGAAAAAAAATAAAAAGACAAAGTAAGTTTTTAACTGTAAACACTTACATTTCTCATAAAAATGAGGATGGTACATAAGTATTTCATTCAATGATATATCCGAACTATGGAGAGTTATCTCTTTTTTATACTTCAGTTGTTTGTTGATTTGGAAAACAAGTTTAAAAAAAGAGTGGAATAGAGCGTAGGACACGCGACTCCTGCGGGAACTGGAGGAAAAACTGAGACCGCTCAGCGAAGCGAGGAGGATCAGGTTCCTCCCCGCCGAAAGCGAGTGTCTGTAGTGCAATGGAACGAACGCTTTCTGACAACTTAACTCGTTTAGAACAGTCACGATTCTTCTTTGAGAAGGAATCATGTAGTTATGTCACACCCTCATTCAGGTAAATCAAATTGTTGAAAGGTCGTGTTAAAGGAAACAGGATAAATTTCTTTACCCGCAATTGTATTAACGATACATTGATTTCGTTGAACAGATAGCCCTAAGTTTGTTGCGCTTGAACCATGGGAATGCTCAATATTTGTTAGCGTAAACATGTAATGGTCACGAGGGGTTTTGAACTGCAAGCGATAGTCTTTCATTACTTTAAAAATGTATAGGGACTAGTCGGATCAGCAAACGTAACTAAGTCTGCTAAAAATGGTACTTGCAAGTCTGTTCCGTCAATTAACATACCGGGATGCCACTCAAATTTCTCTTCTTTATCAAAGAACACCGCACTTATTTCTTCAACAGGCTCAATTAAAGCAGCAAGTCCTAAATTAAATGGGCCAATACCGATTCCAATCACATCATATACTTGTTCGTTCATTAAAAAACTCCCTTTCATCAAAAAAAGCTAACAGTTTATAGTCCTGTTAGCTTTTTACCCGTTCTACGCAAATTTATTCAGTTACCGCTACGCTCATTTTAGGGGTAAAAGCCTCAAAATGAATACTTTCGCTTTTCACTCCTATTGCCTTTAAGCTTTTAATCATTTCTTCCATAAATAATGGTGAACCACAAATATAAAAAGAAGCTTCTGGGTTTTTACACCACTTCTGTAAGTCGTCGCGAATAATACGTCCAGCTTTTTGGTCATACGTTCTGTCGGCATCTACATCTCCGTCACTATATGCTACATGGTAGCTAAACGGATACTTAGCGAAAAGCTCCTGTAGCTCATCTTTAAAAATATGCTGTTCTTTCGTTCTCACTGCATGAATAAACGTAATATCCCGATGCTCTTCAATGGATTTTTTCAACATTGGCATTGTTGGCGTTATGCCAACTCCTCCGCTAATCAAGACCACTGGATGCTCTTCGCTCTGTTCTAAAACAAAGTCACCAGCAGGCGCGCTCATTTCAATTTCATTTCCTACTTCTACATGATCATGTAAATAAGCTGATACTTCCCCTTCTGCTACATTCACTTCTCGTTTTACCGTAATGCGATAGTATGACTGGTCCCCAAAATCAGATAAGCTATATTGACGAATAGACATAAATTCCTCTGAAGGTACCTGAACACGCACACTTACATACTGCCCTGGTAAAAAAGTAGGTAATGGATTTTGATCGACCGGTTTTAAATAGAAAGAGTACACATCACTCGACTCTTTAACTTTCTTAGCCACCACAAACGGTTTATAATCACTCCATCCACCTTTAGCACCTTCCGCTTGCTCATACATTTCTTTTTCGACAGAAATAAAAATGTCAGCAATGTCTCCGTATGCTTTCTTCCATGCTGCTAAAATATCATCGGTTGCGCTATCTCCAAGGACCTCTTTAATAGCCCCAAGTAAAAATTCACCTACAATCGGATAATGCTCAGCTTTCACACCAATGCTTCGGTGTTTATGAGCAATTTGTTTCACAACAGGAACCAATACATGGAGCTGATCGATATGCTGTGCGGCTGCATATACCGTGTTAGCAAGAGCGGTTTGTTGGCGCCCTGTTCGTTGATTTGTACGATTAAATACGTTTAATAACTCCGGATGAGCTTCAAATAAATTTCGATAAAAACAGGTCGTAATTTGTTCACCATACTGTGCTAAAACAGGAGCCGTGCTTTTTACAATATCAATTTCATGCTGATTCATTTTGTTGTCCTCCTAAAAAGATATATTTAATATCACTAGTGTTGCATTAATTTAAATTAACTATTAAAAAGACTCAAAATCTTCAATTTTATTATTT
>NZ_JBXDLD010000096.1:0-9584 GCF_056820425.1 Priestia sp. KCTC 13724
CAGTGTTACCACTGATAAAAAAAGACAGACATAAAAAAGCTGTTGAGAACAAAGTTTCTCAACAGCCTGTAAAAGGGAACCGCTGAATAGCGATTCCCTTTTTTACTGTTTTTATAGTACGCCAAACGTATGCAAGTACACGATGACAATAACAATTGGAATGATGTAACGAAGTAAGATCATCCATGCTTTAAACAAATATTTCGCTGTTCTGGAGCCTGATATGAATTCTTCATATACAGCTTTTTTATCCATGCGATATGAAACAAAAAAGGAAATTAACAGAGCACCAAATGGCATTAAAATATTAAGTGTTAAATAATCAAGCGCATCGAATAAAATTTTCCCACCAAACGTCATATCTGATAAAACACCAAAAGATAGAGCTGAAGGAACTCCAACAATGAAGATTAAAATCCCCAGAGTCCAAGATGCTTTCGTTCTCTTATCACTGTTCCCTTTTGTTACTGCTGCTACGATTGTTTCAAGTAAAGAAAATGCAGATGTTAATGTAGCAAACAAGAATAACGCTAGGAAAATTGTTAAAAACAAGCCGCCAAACGGAATTTGTTCAAACACAGCTGGTAGTACGTTAAATAGTAATCCTGGCCCTGCTGTTGGCTCTAAGCCAATTGAAAACACAGCTGGAAAAATCGCTAGCCCAGCAAAAATTGAAACCAAAATGTTTAGTCCTACAATCATTCCACCTGAACGCTGCAGACTTTCCTCTTTATTTAAGTAAGAACTGTATGTGACCATGATTGAAATCCCAATACTAATTGCAAAGAACGATTGACCCATGGCATATAAAATACTTTCAGATGTTAGCTTTGTAAAATCAGGATTTAAGAAAAATGCTACTCCTTCCATCGCACCATCTAATGTTAATGAACGAATAATTAATGCAATAAATAAAATAAATAGTGCTGGAAACATGTATTTATTTGCTTTTTCAATTCCATTTTGAACACCTTTAGCAACGACAACAATCGTAATAATCATAAAGAGTAATTGTCCTATAACCGGTGAAAAAGAGCTTGAAATTGTATCATTAAATAAAGCTGCGTAATCATCTGTTGAACCTACCAATTGATTTGTAACGCTTCTGTATAGATATAATATAATCCAACCACCAACAACGCTATAGAATGATAAGATGACAAAACTCGTAATAACTCCTAGACGTCCTATCCATACCCATGCGGTTCCTGGAGCAATTTTTTCATATGCAGAAATAGCGTCTTTTTGTGTGCTACGCCCAATAACAAATTCAGCTAATAGTAAAGGCAAGCCGATTAATAACGTAAAGAGTAAGAAAATTAATAAAAACGCGCCTCCCCCACTAGTTCCCGCAACATATGGGAATTTCCAAATTGCGCCGATTCCAACTGCTGAACCTGCTGCTGCCATGATAAAACCTAACTTTGATGTCCATTGATTTGTTTGATTCATCTTGATGTTCCTTTCCATCTAAATTTCTTCAACAAAAAAAGCTGGCCTAACGTCTCTTTACAACAAGAGACGTTAGGCCAGCTGACCTCCGCGGTACCACTCTTTTTGATTTTAATTCATCGATTAAAATCCACTTTACTTGTACATCACGTACAAACCTTCTAACGGAGGTTATGCGTTAAGATATAATAAGAAGTGAATTCCGTTCTATCTTAAGAGCTCCTGGGCGAGTTCAAGGTCATCTTATACTGTTTCACACCAACCAACAGCTCTCTGTTATAATTAGATCCTCTACTACTCCCAATCAACGCAAAATGTATATTGAAGAATTTAGTCAATTTATTTCGAAAATTTATAATATACGTATCATAAGTCTTTTTCTCTATAGTGTCAATCACTTTTTCTTATTTTTTTCTCTATTTTTCTACAAAATTCGTCATTTTATGCATATATTTTTAACTTACATAGGCACCATGGTATACTGACTATGAAGTAAAAATTTACATATTAGGAGTGGTAATTAATGTCCTCATCTCAGCGTCTTTTACATCATTTTTCAGCTCATCGTAATGTAACAAATATGTTAATTGATAAGATTGAAGAAAATCATTATGATTATCAACCAACACCAACATCTATGTCAGCATATAAACTCACTACACACATGCTTACTTCTTTTTACACATTTGCGAAAGTAGCACAAGAGGGCAACCTTGCTCCATTGGAAGAAAAGCATGATATTGAGCAGAAAAACTTATCGGAATTAGCCTCTCATTATACTGAAAAAACAAAAGACATCCTAGCTTCTTTAACAGACGACCAGTTAAACTGCGTTATCGATACCTCTGCGGTATTTGGTCAAAAGATGCCCGCAAGCCAATTAGTGTCAATGGCAATCGATCATGAAATTCATCATAAAGGTAACTTATTTGTATATGTTCGAGAAATGGGTCATACAGACCTACCTCTATTTGTAAAGTGGGGATAATTCAGCAGCTTAATTGACTAGCAGTCAATTAAGCTGTTTTTTAAGAAGCTTGTAAATAAAGATAGAAGGGTCGTTCTATTTTGTCAGAATTGTGATATAATTTTACTATTCAATCGATTGTCTCTTACGTATTTTTCTCCTTAAGCTGTATTGATTGAACGACATGTTCTCGAACTACCTTTAATAAGGAGGCAGTATCAATATGAACCGCACACTCTCACACTCTTCGTTTATTTCGTCTTTTGGTGGAAATGTAATGAACATGCTCTCTCCTCAAGTTGGTGAAAACATCTTAGAAATTGGCTCAGGTAACGGATACATGGCAAATCAGCTTAGCTCTCTAGGTGTGAACATAACAGGTATTGATTCGTCGGAAAATATGATTGAACAGTCACAGCATCATTACCCTCACGTCCACTTTATGCGCGTCAATGCACTGGATTTAGACTATGAAGATCAGTTTGATGCAGTATTTTCCCAAAACACGCTTCACCTTATTCACCCTCCTACTGTTGTTATTAAAAATATTTATCGCGCGCTCAGACTACAAGGACGCTTTGTGACAGAGTTCAATGGCCAAAACCACCTTTATCCTGTTTTTAACGAGGTGCTGCGCCAGCTTGTCGTTTTCAATATTATTTCATCTAATTTTTCTCTCCCTTTTTATTTTCCGAGTATTGGAGAATACACTTCCTTGCTTGAGCAGCATGGATTCGATGTTCAAAGCGCTATTCATTTCATACAGCCTCTCGTTTTACAGCACGAAGATGGCCTTCGTAACTGGCTTGATACACATGCATCATCTCTTTTCAATAATATAACGCCTGAAACAAAACAAATTATCTTTAATAGAGTTGAAGACAAGTTACAAAAAACATTTTTCAAACAAGACGAATGGTGCTTGCCAGCAGCTTATATTCGCGTACAGGCTGTAAAAACAATCTAACATTACAAATTAGCAAAAAAGCCATGCGGTACTTCACCACATGGCTTTTAGAACGACAAAGACATTATTTAAGATGAAGCATATACCCTTTACCTCGCACTACCTGAATATCAAGCGTTTGTCCTATTTTTTTGCGAACTCGGTACATTAAAGAATTAAGCTCTTCCGGATTAACAAATACATCATTTTTTTCCATCACTCGTTCTGGCCAAACTTGTTTTTTGAGCATTTCTTTTGAAACGAAGGTATCGTGCTGTTGAAGTAAATACGATAAACACGCATATTCCTTCTCTGATAATACATATACTTCATCTTTTACTCTAATCTTTTGAAGTACGGGATCAAGTTCATATTGCTTAGATGTGTGAATCTCATTTAATAGTGGACCTAAATCTAATGTTGCGTCCATGTCTTGGCTAATAAATGTTAAGACAGCTGTATCATTTGCAATTGATATTTGATCCTGATGCTGCAGTGTATATGAGTGAGCGGGAATAAGCTTTTGTCCATTTATTTGCGTCCCATGTTTGCTATTTAAATCAATAAGCTGATAGTTGTTTTCATTGGTAGTGATTTTAAAGTGCTTACGAGAGATGTATGCGCTTTGAAACGCTAAATCAGGCAACCATCCATCTCCTTTTCGTCCAACTATAACAGTAGATTGTTCAAGAGGGACAGATGTTCCATTTACAAACGGAGCACCATGCTGAATAATGAGTGTACCATTCATCTGCATTACCTCTTTTTTCAGAATTTTCTTTATCTTGTTATGTAATTATGATTATCGTATTTATTGCGATTGTATGTTACTTTCGATACTATCAACCTATCCACTCTTTTTATAATATATGTTCAATTTGTACAAGTAAATAATTTCAGCAAAGTTTAAGTGGATAGTCATAATTAAACTCATGAATTAAATTACAGTTTATTCTTGATAAACAATAATTAGTTATTTTGGCATATGCATATGTGATTACCTTCACAAATCTTATCTCTAAGCAAGTTACTGGAGGAAACAAAATGAACCGTGTAGCACAAGAAAAAGAAATTAAAGCGATTAAAAGACGTGTTGCTGTTGTACTACTAATTATGGGATCGTTCTTATTAACCGGCATAAGCTATGGAATTTATTCTATTATGATGCTGAACCTACATATATGATGATGTAAAAGAGTTTGGGACATAACAAAATGATGGCTTCTAAAAGACGAACACTAGCTGTTCCCATCTCTTTGGTTTGTCTCAACACGTTCGTTCCATTGCGCTACAGCCACTCGCTTTCCGCGGGGAGGAACCTGAGCTTCCTCGCTGCGCTGCGGGATCTCCGTTTTCCCTCTCTTTCCCGCAGGAGTCGAGTGTCCTACGCTCCATTCCATCCTGTTTCCAACATTGTTTTCACAATCAACAAAAAACCTGAACGATTAAAAGTTATGAACTCTCAATCGTTCAGGTATAGTAGAGGCTGAACTACTTATGTCTCAGTCTCTTTTTACTATTCTTTGTTTGCAACACCTGCATCTGCAAATGTAGCCATCTCTTTAATCATCAAAGACGCTGAATGAAGAAGTGGAAACGCGATAGCTGCGCCACTTCCTTCACCAAGACGCATCTGTAAATTTAATAATGGTTCTTTTTTTAAAATGGACAGAGCGAATCGATGACCTGGCTCAACAGATTGATGGCTTGCAAACATATAGTCGGAAGCTAATTCATTCATTTGGACAGCAAACACAGCCGCTGTAGTACAAATAAACCCGTCCACAATGATTGGTATTCGGTATGAAGCTGCTGCAAGCATTGCGCCAACCATTCCTGCAATCTCAAGTCCTCCAAAAGCTGACAAAATGTCAATCGGATCTTTTACATCATATTGTCTATCTGCTAATGCTTGCTCAATTCTTTCTATTTTATGCTTTAGTTGTTGAGAAGTGATTCCTGTACCGCTGCCGACTAGCTCTTCTACTTTATGATTTGTTAAAGCAGCTAGTAGAGCTGTGCTAGAAGTAGTATTGCCAATTCCCATTTCTCCAACAATTAAGCACTTTATTCCTTTGTTAATTAGGCTTGTTGCTTCATTTATACCTATTTCAATCGCTTGCTCAACTTCATTTCTCGTCATTGCATGTTCATTGCAAAAATTGCGCGTACCCATTCTGACTTTTCGGCACGAAAGTTCACTGTGTTGAACAGTAGTGGCAATTCCAATATCCACAAGTTGAAATTGAGCTCCAATTTGCTTACTAAATACGTTAATAGCTGCGCCACCTTCTAAGAAATTAAGCGCCATTTGAGCAGTTACGCTTTTTGGGAAAGCTGATACCCCTTCTTCAACAACCCCATGATCTGCTGCAAATACCAGTACTCCAGGTGGTGTAACGGTTGGAAAAATCTCTTGTGTAATGCCAGCCAGATTAATTGCTAGCTCTTCTAACCTTCCTAAACTTCCTTGAGGCTTTGTTAGCGTGTCTATATACTTTGCTGCTGCTTCTGCAGCTTTAACATCTAGAGGTTGAATCTGTATGCTTGTCAAATTGTTGTACACTCCTTATTTTTTCTATATTCCTTACTTTATCAAATACTAAATTAGATTGGCTATATTTTTTACATGCCACTTGTTACAATGCGGCTACTTCACTCTTTTTATAAGTAGTTAACGTATATAAACTCTTGTTTCAACACAATTTATAGAAAAGGCTAAATGTGAAAGGAAGAAAAATGTGAAAGAACAACTCTCCTCTTTTGTTAAACAGTTTAAAGATTCAGTTACTAACGCTGCTAATGAGATTCAACAGAAAGCAAAGATTATGTTATCCCCTGATTGTGCCACTGTTTTTGAGTTATATGAGTGGGTAAAAGATCATTCTGAAACCCGTATTCAAAAACAATCGCTGCTTAACTTCAGTTATTGTTTTTATTCACTTAAGCTGGACGATGCCAGTTATTATATGGAAACAAAAGATAGCTATCTGCTGTACATGTCGATACAGCAATCCACAGGAGATTCTTTTACTTACAACTCTTACAAGAATTCCATCCATGATAAAATTAGCATTCCGTTTCCCTCAAATCAAAAAAGCACGATTTCCTAAACGAAATCGTGCTTTTTCACTCATAACTGTTATTTACCTTTGCGAACTTTAAAAAGAAAGAAAGCAACGAGAAACCCGCCAATCGCGGTTAACAGTTTCCACATATGTACAATTGGATTGCTCTTCAATTCGTAAGTTTCTCCTTTCCTTTCATAACAACTAACGTACAACTTTATGCATTTCCATACTATACCATAATTTGTTTATAAATTGCAATAAACGATTACTTTTCATAGTGTAGCCATCTTGATTTTTCTCCGCCCATTTTCTCATAAAAATTCTGAGCAACTTCATTATCAACAGCTGTTTCCCAGGATAACCCCACTAAATCATTTTCTTTTACGTATGTTTCACATGCTTGAAATAATTTTTCTCCTACTTTGTTTCCGCGATTCATTGGCAATACGTATAGATCGTTTAAAATAGCTGTTCTCTTTAGCTTTAATGTACTGAAGGTTACATAAATGGTTGCAAAACCAAGCAAGCGATTTTGTTCTTCAGCTACGTATTGAACTCCTTTTGATGAATCGGCTAATAATAACTCAAGATGAGAAACTATCTCTTTTCGTGGCGGTTCCGGCTGATGGTAAAAATCAACAATGTATTCTTTCATCAGTGTTGCTAGTCGTTCAACATCCTTTTCAACTGCACATCTAATAACAACCATATGCTCACTCCTCTAGTTAAACAGTATGAAAATTCAACTATTTATTATAGCATAAATTGGATATTTCACAGAACAACCTATTAGATTAATAATCTCTCGAAAGAAAGGCATACGCTGGACAAACTTCCCATATATTATCAATGTACTAGCTTTTTGACAATTAATGAATAACTTTTTATATAGGGTGAGGACTATTTTTACTCGAGCAATCGTTATTTTTTGTGGTAGTTTATTAATCGGCTTAGGACTTAATGGGTTTATTGCACCCCATCATTTATTGGATGGTGGACTTATCGGCTTGGGCTTAGTTATTTATTACATGATTGGCTTGCCAATCGGCATATCCATTTTATTAGTTAATATACCTGTTTTTATTTACGCATTTTTTTACCATCGCAAACATTTTTTCTATGGCAGCATTGGGTTACTCTTTTCTTTTTTTATGACAGAAAAGCTAAACGTTATTGGTGGGAGTATGGAAATACCTTTACTGTTTAGTTCCATAATTGGAGGCGTGCTAACTGGTATGGGAATCGGTTTAATGCTTCGATATGAAGTTAGCTCAGATGGTTTTGATCTTATCGCTTTAATTATTTCAGCAAAGTGGCCGATTAATATTGGTCTTGTTATTTTTCTATTGAACAGCTTAATTATGCTTATCGGCTTACATATCGTGGGTTTTACAGCTTTTTGCTACTCAATGATTGTCATCATGATGAGCAGCTTTATGATTATTACTTTCACTTCAAAGAAATGGATACCATAATAAAAAAAGCGCCATATCCAGGCGCTTTACATATTACCAACGTACATATCTAAATGATGGGGAAGAACCGAAATTGTTGCGGGCGTAGTTGTTTCTTTTTCACCATCACAATCTACAGTCTTCTGTGGAGTAGCGTCAATTGTTACTCGTTTTGTCTTAAAATGTAACAGCTGACTTGTTGGGTCCATTTGCTCTTCTCCAGGCGCTGTTTGAAGCCATTTGATGAGAGGCTCAAGAGCCATTTGTTTGACCACATATACATCTAAAAGCCCATCTTGAAACGAACAATTTCCTAAAACAGCTCGGTTTCCACCAAGGAAAGGACCGTTGCCAATCAAAACCATTACTGCTTCACCCTCATAAGTCGTTTCATCGCTATCAACTTCTACCTCAAAAGGTTCTACTTGGCTAATCGTTCTCCCCACACTCATATAATATGAGAACTTACCAAACTTTTCTTTCCCATCTTCTAAAATGTTCTCAGAAACGTCTGCTACAAGGCCGATTCCCCAGAAGTTTAAAAAGTATTGTTGATTATGCTTGCCAACATCAACTGCAATTTTCTTTTGTGCAATAATTTGCTCTACTGCTTTCAATGGATTTTGATTCATGCCAATTGCACGAGAGAAATCATTACATGTTCCTCCTGGAAGAATTGCGAAAACGGGGCATTGTTCAAGTGGTGCAATGGCATTCACAAGCTCATAGATGGTTCCGTCTCCCCCAGCTCCAATAATGACATCCACATCAGAAGCGATTTCTTTTACAATTTCACTTCCATGGCCTGGAGCCTCGGTTTCGTATAACTTCACCTCTGAAAAGGCTGTTTTCAATCTATCACAAATAAGTTCAATCGACTCAATTAATTTTTTATTACCTGCGTTTGGGTTTAAGATAACAGCTACTTTCATGTTTGTCTCTCCTATACATTACGTTTATTTGTCAATGTTCCCCTATTTTTATTAAGTTGAAACATGAACTTTTTCTGATGTGAATTTTGAACGTTTTATGACACTCTGTAAAATAAAATATTCTTCTTCTAAAAGCTGATATAATATCTTCCTAGAGTATGGCATTATTTGAAGGAGATGAAGCACGTTATGTCAATTAAATATATGACTCAGCTATTTGCAGCTTGTTTCATATTTCTTTTATCAACGGCAGCAACATGGTATGAGGGATCCAATTTGACTGATGATTCGTTTGAATGGACAGATTCAGCAAAATATACCTCGATTGCTACTTCTCCTATTACCTCTGGATACGATATTTCACAGGTGGACTATTTTATCTATGCAGCTAAACTTTATCCATTTTTCCCTATAGTGATGCTTATAAGCGGCTTGTACTTACTTATTCTCCTTCTCGTTGCTGCTTTTAAGAATCGTTATTCATATATGAGTTTTTGTTTATTTATGCTAGCAACTCTGCTTTTTTTGCTAGGTTATAAACTATCGGCAAGTCCGTCTATTGGAGGGCTAGCTCTCATGAAAACGTGCTTAACCACCGGTTCTTTCGTGCTGATTTTTAGCTTTTATTATGGTTTAAAATTTATCAGAAACCATAAGATTCCATTCTTATCATCATAATTATTTATCTATTATTCACTAGCGTCGCATAAATTTTAACTGAATTTTCTGTTTTCTTATTTTTCCTTTTATAAAGAAAAACGA
>NZ_JBXDLD010000097.1:0-1777 GCF_056820425.1 Priestia sp. KCTC 13724
TTTTTCAAAAAAAAATCCAGAAAGAGGGCTGTCAAAAAATCAGCTTTTACTGACTTTTTGGACAGCCCCCTGAAAAGGTGCGAGGTTTGACACCTCGTACCTTTACTTCATTCTATATTTCTATTTTATAAAGCGCATCTTGGTTTCTACTACCAAAACCTCGATCCATACCAAGATTATTCTTCCCTTGGTCTTCTTCACTTAAATAGTGTTCTTGTGAAATTTCGACACCATGAATTTTAATCCATTTAACAAGTTCGCTATTTCCTGAGTTATCCCCGCTCAGTAAAAAATATTTAACCTTCCCTTTCTTTACAAGACCCTCTAGCTCACTCGTTGTTAGAATAGGGTCCGTACCGTTGAACCCTCCTAATGCCATGACGCTTTCATTAGCATCAATAATATAATGTGCGGCCGTAACGGTTGTGAACGTCGCAAATAAGTACTCTTCTCCCGTATTATTTTCGCGAAGGTATGAAAGAAGCTCGCTATTCACGTTTGAGCTAAACATTCCACCTCTGTTCATTGAGTTGCTAAGCTGCGGCCCTGATTCGGGGAGTACACTATTTCCACCGTAAAGGATAGGAGTCACAGACCAATACATTGGCGCTATCAAAAGGATACATAAACTGATAATTGACAGTCTTTTTCTAGCTATGTCGTGACTCTTCAGTATAACAAAAGCAACTGTCAGTATTACACCTACAATACCTAATGTATACATCCATACGCTTCCAATTTGCTCTGTGTAAGAGCCTAGAATATACGTTTGAAAGATAACAGTAACCCCCACTGCTGCGGGTAGTAAATAACTTTTCCAATCGTTACGCTCTTTGTATAAGCGATACATTGCACTCCAGCCAATCCCGCACAAAGCGGCAATTGGAGGAGCAAGCATAATTAAATAGTAGTGATGAAAAAATCCCGCAACGCTAAAAAACCCGGCTACTGGAACCAGCCATGCAGTCCAATTAGTCCAAAAGCGAATATAAGCCAAAGGAGCTTTCCTGATTTCAGCGATTTCATTAAACACCAAGTACCTAAAAGAAGTGTAAATACTAACAGACTGTCAATATTATTCGTTCGGCTTACTGCTGCTGCAATAGGAGTTAACGCCATGACAATTGCAGCAATTCGAGCTGCTCCATCTTCGAACGTCGGTTGAACCATTTTATAAAGTAAGTAAACTGATCCTGCTCCAGCAAGGGCTTGGGGTAGGATCACGCTCCATGTGTGCACGCCAAACAAAAGTGCAAAAATAGTTTGAATCCATAGCACAACAGGTGGTTTATCCACCGTCACGAAGCCAGACGGGTCAAATGAAGCGTAAAAGAAATTGTGAAAGCTCTGAGTCATGCTTTTCACTGCAGCTAAATAATATTGGTTCGCAGCCCCGTCCTGCCAAATGTTATATGTATTTAATACTAGTGCAGCTACCAAGGTTAAAACTAATACTAAATCCAATCGTTGCGTGATTTTTTTCATAAACTTCTCCTTTTGTTCATCATTTGTTACACAGTTTAGCAAGGAAATGTGAACTGAAAATGAACGGTGAAAAATTTATGAATGATTATCTATTTAAGTGCCTATTATTAAAATCATCTTCTCGAGTTTTGGATGCTTTTATTTAAATAATTACTTACAAGCTTGAATGTTCTATTAGTCTGAAAAATTGATAGCCCTTTGAACAAACTAGTTTTTATTATAGAATATCACTAGTGTTGCATTAATTTAAATTAACTATTAAAAAGACTCAAAATCTTCAATTTTATTATTT
>NZ_JBXDLD010000098.1:0-2452 GCF_056820425.1 Priestia sp. KCTC 13724
CCGTATCATACCAAGAGGGCTCTTTTTTGTTCAAGTCCCCGAAAATCCTTCTAACAGGAATGCTCCTTTAATGCTCTATCGCTTTATATATAGGCTTTTTACTTTTCAAAAGGGACGAAAAACAAAAAAAGTTCATATAATGTTCACTTACGAAGCGTTTTTTAAATCTCTATGCTTAACAAAGAATTCAAAAGGAGCATTACGATACGCCAACAACAAAAAAACAGGAATTTTATTTTGGAATGATGATGTGCTTAGGCATGGTATTCGTTATGACAACGTATAACTTCATGCTTAATGGAATGTTCAACGTACTAACACCGCTGCAAATGGTAAAAGAAATGATAATGGTCTTCATTATTGCTCTTGCACTTGAATTAGTAATAGTAGGGCCTATAGCTCACAAAGTTGTCTTTTTACTACCTTTTAAGAAAGAGAAGAAGTTTTATATGATCTTAACTTTATCTACGTGTATGGTGATAGGAATGGTGTTTTTCATGTCAATCTATGGACTTATTCATGCATCTATAGCTGGATCTTTGACAAACCAACATGTACTAATTAGTTTCTTTACAATTTTTGCAAAAAACATAATTGTCGCCTACCCAACACAGATTCTTATTATAGGGCCAGCTGTTCGATTTCTCTTTTCAAAATTTATTTCAATAAAACAAGCTCCTTCTTTATAAGAACATCATTTTTAGTTGATGTAATATGTATTTATTTAGAACATAGTTTATTCAAAAATAACAGAAGGACTCCAAGTTTTTAGCTTAGAGTCCTTCTGTTATTTTTGTCTTTTTAACATTACCATTAAGAATGTAATCATTGTAAACGCAATGAATGCTAAAAATGGAATTGTGATAAAGCCAAGCCAGTTAATGTACTGACCCGAGCAAGGTATACCGCTTGTACATGTTTCAAACGCTTGTAATGCAGGTATTTTTTGTAATGCATAGTGATAGCCCGATACAAGCATACCTACGACTGAGAACGGCAGTACGTATTTATAAATTCTGTCATTCTGTTCATACACAGCTATGCCTAAAATGATCACGAGCGGATACATTAGAATTCGCTGATACCAACAAAATGTGCATGGAATAAAATTAAACAATTCACT
Source organism: Priestia sp. KCTC 13724 (assembly GCF_056820425.1). NCBI lineage: Bacteria > Bacillati > Bacillota > Bacilli > Caryophanales > Bacillaceae > Priestia > Priestia sp. KCTC 13724. The sequence continues at coordinate 1,124 of NZ_JBXDLD010000098.1, forward strand.
AAAAGATAAGCTGCCCAGAGTTGCAACAATTGTAACAATCCAGCTCCCTACTAATGTTTTCTTCATTCTTGTCCCTTCTTCTCAGCTGCTTCTTTAACCATCTTATCAAAGTCTTCAGCAGTTGATCCTTCAAATGGCTTTCCATCTACAAAAAGAGCCGGTGTTCCAGAAACATTTAGTTTCTTGGCATAAGACATGTCTTGGCGGAACGCTTCTTTAAACTCTTCGTTTTCATAAGCTTTCACTACTTTTTGCACATCTTCCTCATTGGCTATTTCGCCGAGGGTATCTTGTAAAAATTGGTCTGTAAAAATATCCTGTGTTTCAGCACCGGCTGAATCAGGTTGTTTCTCATAAAGCAGCTTATGGAACTTCCAAAATGTATCATTTCCTAGCTCTTTGTAAACCGTTTCAGCAAACTGAGCCGAGCGAGTTGAATCTACGTTAATAAAAGCATAGTTCATAAAGTAAAACTTCACTTTGCCTGTTTGAATGTATTCTTGGTCAATCAATTGAAAAAATGTATTGTTGAACTCTTTACAATGAGGACATTTATAATCACCAAATTCAATCACTTCAACTGGTGCATCCTCTTCACCCAAGAACGGTTGATTTTCATAGCTGATATCAGCTTGTTCGCTACCTTTATTGATATTACCAAAGATAATAAAGGCTAAAACAACCACGCTCACAATTCCAATTGTCCAAAACAGCCATTTAGAATTTGTAGACTGCTTTTTTTGAACTCCTGTTTTTCCTTTTTTCTTTGACTTTGCCATTTTGTTTGCTGCAACTTAAATAGAAGCAGCTTTCACCTCTCCCTCAATATGTTTTATTCGTTCCTTAATAAGCAAATACTGACCAAAGCAGCATAAACACAGCCACTGACTTTACCATCATAAGTTTTGGAATATTCCATGTGATGGTCATCTTTGGATTTACCAAACACTTTATGCGATAATTGACTGCTGTCTCGGCAAAAGGCGCATATGCATAAGAAGTTTGCTGCTTTTGGTACTTAATCAGTTTTAAAGGCGCACTTCCAATTGGAAGTGTCGAGTCTAGCGAATCAATCGCAGCACGGTCAGCTAACAGTTCACTTATTAATTTGTAACGTTCATTGCTCCACTTCAGCACAGGAAGATACCACAGTGCAGATGCACACAATGATAACAGAAAAATTTTCAGTGGGTCTTTATTACGCCCATGAAATTGCTCATGATATAACACTGCTTCAAGTTCTTTTTTATTTAACAGATTAACTATATAAGTTTGATTTTAATTTCCGACGTGCTTATTTTTAAAAAAATGCGTCCATACTGTTCCTAA
>NZ_JBXDLD010000099.1:0-15752 GCF_056820425.1 Priestia sp. KCTC 13724
TTTTTTGGCTCTAAACAGGAAAAAACATTAAACTGAAAATTGCGTCAACATTTATGCAACACTAGTGAAAAAATCTGTGAAAGTTTGTATAGGATGAATGATTATACAATTTATTGAGTAAGCACTTCGCTAATAATCCGACCGAGATCTGCAATTAGCCTCCGTCCATACTCGTTATGTTCAAGTCCATCAATTAATACCACAGCATAGCACCTTTTATGATGCGTAAACAGCACACCGCAATCGTGCGTTATTCCGCGCAAATGTCCAGGTTTATTTAAAATAAAACACTCTTCATTCAGCATAGAAGGTAGTTTATCCCGCATTCGCTGGTTAAGTAAGCTTTCTTTTAAAAAGTCACGCGAATCTTTAGAAAGAACGTCCTCTCTATAGAGTACTTTCAGACATGTAAGTAAGTCCGCTGCTGTTATGACGTTATCTCTTCCTTCCACAGCCGCTTGAGCATCCATCATCTGACGATTGAGCTGGGTGTTTTCTAACCCTAAATCATTAATACAAGCTTGTATGCGGTCTTGTCCCAAAAGGGCAATTAACATATTTGTAGCTGTATTATCAGAAAGAATGAGCATCAACAAAACTAGCTCTTTCACTGTAACGGTCGATAAGTAGGGATACACATGTAAGATTCCATCTCCTCCTACAAGATCCGATTGTTTAACAGCGATGGTCTGCTGAACTAAAATAACGCCGGAATCAATTTGGCGACACGCTTCAACTGCAATGAGCAGCTTAATAGTACTAGCAGACGGATACACGTTTGTCGCTCCTTGCTCGATCCTTTCTTCAGGAGTTTCAAAGAGATAGCTCACTCTCCCCCTATACATGGACGACCATTGCCGAACGGTAAAACGAATTTTTTCTTCCACTAGACTCATAGTTTGCTTGCTGCAATTTCAGAGGTTAAATCTACAATCCCTTCGTTATAAAGGTGACACGCCACAAAATGATTCTCTCCAACCTCCTGCCACTCCGGTTTCATATTTGCACACGCATCCATCGCAAACTGACATCGCGTTCGAAATACGCATCCAGATGGCGGATCAATTGGGCTTGGTAGCTCTCCTTGTAGTACAATGCGTTCGCGCGCATCTTCAATATCAGGGTCTGGTATTGGAATGGCGGATAAAAGGGCTTTTGTATAAGGGTGTAATGGTTTGTTATATAATGAATTACTTGTTGTCAGTTCAACGAGATGACCTAAATACATAACGCCAATACGGTTGCTAATATGCTTAACCATTGACAAGTCATGAGCAATAAATAAATACGTAAGCCCTTTTTCTTCCTGCAATTTCTTCAGTAAATTAACAACCTGAGCCTGAACCGATACGTCCAAAGCGGAAATGGGCTCATCTGCAATAATACATTCGGGGTTTAGAGCTAAAGCCCGTGCAATGCCAATTCTTTGACGTTGCCCCCCACTAAATTCATGAGGATAGCGATTGGCATGATCACGATTCAAACCAACATCTTCTAAAAGTTCATAAACGCGCTCTAAGCGCTCTTTTTTATTAGAATATAACCCGTGAACCTCCATGGGCTCTGAAATGATTTCCCTTACTGTAGACCTTGGGTTTAAGGACGCATACGGATCTTGAAAAATCATTTGCATATTTCGCTGAAACGTAAATTTCTCTTTTTCAGATAGTTTATGCACATCTTTCCCTTTATAAAGTACTTCACCGCTCGTTTTCTGATAAAGACCAATAATCGTCCGTCCTGTCGTTGACTTTCCGCATCCAGACTCTCCTACTAATCCAAACGTTTCACCTTTTTGAATGGAAAACGAAACATTATCTACAGCCTTTAATTCTTTATTTTTAGCAACAGGAAAGTACTTTGTCATATTTTTCACTTCGAGAATAGGCTGTTTCTTTGTCATTTCATTTCCTCCTTATGTCCAGTAGCGACGTATTGCGCAAATTTCATCTTCGTATTCCATTCCTTTAATAGGAATAACCTCAACAGTTTTACCCGTTTTCGGCGAATGAATGATTTGACCATTTCCATAGTACATAGCCACATGATGTACAAAACCCTTTCCTTGTTCGTAAGCAAAGAATAATAAATCTCCTGGCTTCATTTCTTCATATGCAACCCCTTTGCCACTTATAGCCTGGTCGCTTGCATCGCGAGGAATCGTATATCCATTCGCTTTATGAAGGGAGTAGGTAAAGCCTGAACAGTCAAAGCCATATGAGCTCATTCCTCCCCATAAGTAGGGAAGGTCTAGAAATCGCTTTCCCTCCAACACGAGATGCTCTCCCGATTTTGTTGGATGCTGTTCTGTATCAGCTTGAACTACATTAACATCCTTAGTCAGGAGGAGACCTTTTCCAAGCGGCGTCTCTACTTCAACATGTTCGTTTAGGTGTTGAATCACAGGTAAAGTCGTTCGATAGCTAAGCATCAGCTCTGTTTGATTATTAATTACTAAAAGCGTTTTTTTGGCCACTACCTGAGCATATGAGTCTTGTTTTTGTACCTCTACTGACTTTAATTGACTTGCGGGAACCCAACCAGGATACCCTGCATCATTCTTTTTAGAAGGCTGACTTGGAATAAGGACGTAGCACCAATCTCCCTCCTGCTTAATAACCTCGACCTTTTCACCAAATAAAAGCTGCGTTTGGACAAGGTTTTCGTTGCATAAAGCGAGACGTTTTTCATACGTTAAACGATATAACCACTCTTCTATATCAACAGGTGCTTCTAGTGCGACCTTATCAAGGCTGCGAGGTGATTCTGTAGATGTCCACACCGTTGCAACTGACACTGTGACAACGTATCTCTTAGCATCCATTGTATCCTCTCCCTTTATTAATCTACTTTCACGCCGGCTTCTAACTCTACCATTCGTTCATAGGTTGACATTGTTGCATACGCCCCAACAGGCACCGCAATTTGTGGCGAGCAGTGTCCGATTAAGAACCCTTTCATAATCGGCTTTTTCAAACCTTTTAACGGCTGTAATAAAGCTTCTTCTAATGATAAAGAGTTTTCTTTTTTTAACGGTTCACACTTATGAAAATCGCAAAGCATAATGCCTGCTGCGTCTTCAAATTTCCCAGCAAGCTTTAACTGCGTCATCATCCTGTCAATGCTGTACGGCTCTTCTTCAATATCTTCAATAAATAAAATCTTGCCCTTTGTATCCACTTCAAACTCTGTACCGAGTGAACTTGCTAATAACGTCAGGTTGCCACCAATTAGCTGGCCGCTTACCTCCCCCTGTTCGATAATCTGGAGCGGGGTAATTTGGTCAGTATAATATGTTGGCCGAGGGGTAAAAAGCTGTTGAAAAGACTGCTTTGTTTGTTCTTTTACATCATCTTTTCCGATATCAGATGACAGCATTGGCCCGTGAAACGTAATGAGTCCTGTTTTTTGAGAAATAGCCGTATGTAAAAATGTAATATCGCTATAGCCCCAGAATATCTTTGGATTGTCTTTAATGAGCTCATAATCTAGTAAATCTGCCATTCTAGCCGTTCCGTAACCACCGCAAGCACAAATAATCCCCTTGACGTTTGGAGTAGCAAAAAAAGCATTAATATCCCCTGCACGCTGTTCATCTGTTCCTGCAAGGTAGCCGTTTTTTTCATAAACTGATTTTCCAACTTGAACCTGAAGTCCTAAGCTTTCTAGGTACGCAATTCCCTTTTTTAACTGCTGTTCTTTTGGTGGGCTAGCTGGTGATACAACGCCGACGATATCTCCTTTTTTTAAAGCAGAAGGTTTCATCATTTAAAAGCACCCTTTCCCTTTATGTAATGAAGAGGCTGTGCGAAATAGAGAAATTGCTCCCATTTTGCACAGCCTGCTTATTCACTACTTTATGAACGATGTTTATTTTTTATCCGCCCATTTTAACTCTAAGTAACCAACTGGATGACGAACAATTCCAGATACGTTTTCGTTTGTCAAAAATACGTAGTTATAGAAGTGAATTGGGATAATTGGCATTTCATCAAATAATAGTTTTTCAGCTTCATACATTAGCTCAAATCGTTTCTTTTCATCAGCTTCATTCTTTGCTTGTTGAATTAATTGATCATATTTTTCATTACTCCAAGCCGTACGGTTCATTGAATGGCCTGTTTGGAAGTTTTCTAAGAAATTGATTGGATCTGCGTAGTCAGCTAAAAACGAACTACGAGATAATTGGAATTTCAGTGCTTTTTGCTCTTCTTGGAATACGTTCCACTCCATGTTCGCAAGCTTCACATCAACACCTAAATTTTCTTTAAACATTTGTTGCAGTGCTTCAGCAATTTTCTTATGCGTATCATCTGTGCTATAAGTTAGCGTGACTTGAGGTAGCTTATCGTATCCTTCTTCTTTCATTCCTTTTTCTAAAAGCTCTTTTGCTTGTTTCACATCTGTTTTGACAAGATCACCGCTTGTTTCACGGAAATCAGAGCCGTTAGCATCATTAAACCCTTTCGATACAAAGCCATAAGCCGGCTCTTCTTTGTTTTTCGTTACATAGTTAACAATTTGGTCTTGATCCACAGCTAAAGCAAACGCCTTACGAATATTGACATTTTGGAACGGCTCTTGATCTAGATTAAGACGATAGAAATAAACACCTGCTTGATCTTTAATGTCTAGACTATCATCTTTTAACAACTGATCACTTAAATCCGCTGGAATTTCAGATACATCAAGCTCACCGTTTTGGTACATTTGATATTCTGTATTTGTATTTTCCACCATTGCCCAGTTAACTTTATCTAACTTCACACTTTTCGCATCCCAATACTGATCGTTTCGCTCCATAACGATATTGCTGTTATGCTTCCACTCTGTCAGCTTAAATGGACCATTTCCAACGAAACTTTTCGCTTCAGCAAACCACTTAGGGTTTTCCGTTGCTACTTTTTCATTGATTGGGAAAAATGCAGGATTTGCAATGACGCTTAAAAAGTACGCTTGTGGACTCTTTAACGTTACTTCAAACGTCTTATCCTCTACTGCTTTTACTTTTACGTCCTCAGCTTTTCCTTTTCCTGTATTAAACTCTTCTCCACCTTCAATAAAATAGCCTAGGAAAGCAGCTCGAGAGCCTGTTTCAGGGTTTAATAATCGTTTCCATGCAAATTCAAAGTCTCCTGCCGTTACGTCATCACCATTCGACCACTTTGCATCTTCACGAATATGAAATGTATAAACTTTACCATCTTCTGATACATCCCATTTCTCAGCGATTGCTGCTTCTGGTTCATGCTCTTGCCCTAATCTTGTTAAGCCTTCCATTAAGTTGTTTAACATTTGCCAAGAGTACGAGTCAAAACCAATTGGTGGATCAAAAGAAGTTGGTTCTGCACGGTTATTCATATACAATACTTTACCATCTTCCTTCTTATTACCACCTTCAGGCTCGGCACCTGAATCGCTTGTTGCCGTACAGGCAGCAAGCGCAAATACTAAAATAGACATCATCACGACAGACATAATTCGTTTCATCTTGTTCCCCCTGTTCTCTTTACCTATTTATGTATCTATAAGGCTAGCTTATAGTAGATACTAGTTTTTTGGCTCTTTCATCTTGCAGCCAACAGCTGACTGAATGCTCATTCCGAAACAAAATTTCACCAGGATACACGCGATCACACACTTCCATTGCGTAAGGACACCTAGCAGCAAATGAGCATCCAATAGGAGGTGCAAATAAGTCTGGCGGCGAACCCGCAATTGGCACGAGGTCTCCACCACTCAAATCGAGGCGTGGCACAGACTGTAAGAGACCTTTTGTATAAGGATGCTGCGGTTGATAAAAAATACCTCTCCGCTTTCCTGCTTCAACGATTTTACCTGCATACATGACGGCTATTCGGTCTGCGACTTGGGCCACAACTCCTAAATCATGCGTAATCAAAATAATGGATACACCTGTTTTTGCTTGAACCTCTTTAAAAAGCTCTAAAATTTGAGCTTGAATCGTTACGTCTAAAGCCGTTGTCGGTTCATCGGCAATGAGTACTTCCGGTTCACATACAAGAGCCATGGCAATGACAATCCGCTGTCTCATACCTCCGCTAAATTCATGAGGATATTGTTTCAAACGCTCTTTTGGATTTGGAATTCCAACTAAATTAAGCATGTCTAGTGCTTTTTTATTTGCTGCTTCTTTTGTAATATTTTCATGCTGCATCATGCTTTCTGCAATTTGTTGCCCTACCGTAATTGTTGGGTTCAATGCAGTCATTGGATCTTGGAAAATCATTGAGATATCTGCGCCGCGTATCTTTCTCATTGCCTTTTCAGAAAGCTTTGCTAAATCCCTTCCCTTAAATAAGATTGATCCTCTTGTAATCTTTCCTGGAGGATTTGGAATCAACCTCATAATGCTTTGAGAAGTTACGCTTTTCCCACATCCTGACTCGCCTACAATCGCGAGCGTTTCGCCTTTATATAAATCAAACGACACGCCTCTAACCGCTTGGACCTCACCGCCATATGTAGCGAATTTCACAGTTAAATCTTGAACTTCTAAAACTTTTTCCACTGCGCTTCTACCTCCTTAACTTTGGATCAAGAGCATCTTGTAAACCGTCCCCTAGCACGTTAAATGCAAACATGGTGATGGAAATAAAGAAAGCCGGGAAAAATAAGCGCCACCAATAGCCAGATAAAATAGAAGATAAACCGTCGTTTGCCATTACCCCCCAGCTGGCAAAAGGCGCTTGAACACCTAATCCTAAAAAGCTTAAAAACGCTTCAGCAAAGATAGCTGTTGGAACCGTTAATGTCATTTGAACAATAATGGGTCCCATTGTATTAGGTAACAAATTTTTCTTAATAATTCTGGCTGTTTTTGTGCCAAATGTTTTGGAAGCAAGCACAAATTCATAGTTTTTTATTTGCAGAACCTGCCCTCGGACAATTCGGGCCATTCCAATCCACCCTGTCACGGAAAGTGCAAGGATGATGGTTGATAAACCAGGTCCCATCACCACCATTAGCAAGATGACGACTAGCAAGTAAGGAAGACCATATAGGACTTCAACAATACGCATCATCACGTTATCTGTGCGACCGCCTTTGTAGCCAGCAACTCCTCCATAAATAACGCCGATTATAAAATCAATTAAAGCAGCCATTACTCCAACGAATAATGAAATTCTTGCTCCATACCACGTTCGAGTAAAGACATCCCGTCCTAAATCATCTGTTCCAAACCAGTGTTCTTTTGAAGGTGGCTGATTTTGATTCGCAAATACCGTTTGCGTGACGCTGTGGGGAGAAATCATCGGTCCCATAATGGCCATGATGACTAATAAAACTAAAAAGATTAAACCTAGCATTGCTAGCTTGTTTTTCACTAATCGTAGCCATGCATCATGCCAATAAGACAAGCTAGGACGCACAACAGCTTCAGCCTCGGTGCGATCTTTTTGCTTTGGTACAAACCATTCATCAGGAATGTTTACTGGCTCTTGTGCTTTCAAATCACTCATGCTCATCCTTCCTTTCGATGTAGTTTAATTCTTGGATCTAAAATGCCATAGGCAATGTCTACTAAAAACAGCATAAAAATTAAAATGGCGCTATAAAACACTGTCGTTCCCATAATGACCGGATAATCACGCGTGTTTATACTGTCAACAAAGTATTTTCCCATACCAGGTATAGCAAAAATCTGTTCAATAACAAACGTCCCTGTCAGTACGCTAGCAGCAATTGTTCCCAACACCGTTACAACAGGAAGCAACGCGTTTCGCAAAGCATGCTTAAATACAATCTTATAGGGGGAAAGCCCTTTAGCTCTTGCTGTTCGGATATAGTCTTGTGTTAACACTTCAATCATACTTGCACGGGTCAAGCGCGCGATAATAGCTATTGGCCCCGTCGCAAGAGCAAGCGTTGGTAAAATCATATGCTTCGGGCTCGTCCATGTAGCAGCCGGCAAAATCGCCCAATCAACGGCTAGCTTTTGAATAAGCAGCGTTGCCATAACGAAGTTGGGAATCGAGATTCCGATAACAGCAATCGTCATAGCTAAATAATCGACAATTCCATTGCGGCGTAGTGCAGCTACAATTCCAAGCGCAATACCTGAAAATACAGCTACAAGTAAAGTGACCATTCCAAGTTCAAAAGAAACGGGAAACCCGCGCCCCAGCAAATCATTTACTGTTTGAGACGGCTGCTTAATTGATGGTCCAAAATCAAACGTAACAATGGATTTTATGTACATAAAATACTGGACAATTAATGGCTCATTTAAGTGATAGTACGACTCTAGATTTTCTTGTACAGCTTCACTCGTAGCTCGCTCTTCGTTAAAAGGTGAACCTGGTATAGCATTCATTAAAAAGAAGGTTAATGTTACAATGACCCACAATGTGATAATCATTGAAATAAACCGCTTCACTATGTATGTCTTCATTTTTAATCACACTTTCTAACAAAATGTAGTTCGCATCGCAAGTTCTGTCATAACAAGCATCGCTTGATATGCTTCTAAAATATCTTTCGCTTGAAAGCTAACGGTTGTTGAATTAGGCTCAATTTTTGTACCTGGCATTAAATTGGCCCATTCCGCTTGACCATAATTATTAAATTCGATTCTCAAGGTTGGTTGGGTTGGTGGTAATAAAGGGTTGACTAAGTGTTTATTTTGAATGGCAATTTCAACTTTTTCTTGAAGTAATTGTTCTGCTTTCTTAGGAGTAAGTGTTTGTGCTGCAGAACGAGAAATGGCTTTTTTAACAATTGCTGTCGTAATGTTTGGAATGAGTGATGTCGCTTCGGTGGTTGTATAATCATCTCCTGCTACAAGTAAGATGGGCACTTCATAATATCCTGCGACGTAAGCATTAAATCCGAGCTCACCAACGGCTACGTCGTTTATATACATATTTCGCACTCCGAAAGTCATAGCATGTGACATAACACCAGGCATTCCAGCGCGTGAATGGTATCCAATAAACATAGCTCCAGCAAATGAATCATCAAGACCTTGAACCATTGAATATGGCTTAACGCTTCCTGAAATTAAAACGGCTTCAGGATGTAGGTCTTCAACTAACAGGTTATTCATACTTGAGTGGCTATCGTTTACAACCACTTCTGTACATCGGCTTTTTAAAGCAGCTGTGATGACAGCATTGGCTTCTTGCGTCATAATGCGCCTACTGCGCTCATAGTTTGCTTCTTGTAAAAAGACGTTGCTTTGATCCACGAGACCAGTAATTCCTTCCATATCAATAGATACGTATAGCTTCATCTTTACACTCCCTTCTTTGTTTAAAAGAGTTAATTGTAGTAAATATTAAGAAAATTATAAAATATTTATTCGATTTTTTCAATATAATATTTATTGTTTTTGGAATAAATTGTTTATTTCTGTCTATCTCTCTATTCACCCTACATATTTCGTCAATTTTTGCACCGTTTCTTTACCTACGTCGATATACCTACAGCATTTGTTTTCTAGATTAATATAGAGATATCGCTTTCAAAACAACAATTTCGTGGTAAAATGTAAAAAGTTACTAGCTAAAACAAACTAGATTTAGACAGATTAAACATGAGGTGCATACTATGATTCGTACGTCCATTGCTTCTTTACAATGGTTTTTATTTATGATTTCTAATAGCATTATCGTTCCAATTGTCATCGCTTCTCAATTCAACCTTTCACCAACAGAATCCATTGAATTTTTACAGCGGACGCTTTTCATTCTTGGAGCATCAGGCTTACTTCAAATCTTCATCGGACATCGATTACCGATTATGGAAGGCCCAGCTGGCGTTTGGTGGGGCGTATTTTCCCTTTATGCCGGCTTAGGAACAGTTTTATTTGGTTCGGGAACGGAAACGCTTCAGGTTTTACAATTCACGATGATTACAAGCGGGATTATTGCTTTATTAATGAGTGCTTTTGGCCTTATTGATAAGCTAGCAAAATATTTTACCCCAACCGTAACGGGTACTTATTTAATTTTACTAGTAGCACAGCTAAGCGGTTCATTTTTAAAAGGGATGCTTGGCGTAACAAGCGATAACCCTACTATTAAACTTCCAGTCGCGTTAGCTTCAGCTGCTATTTTACTATTGGCTTTTTATATGCTGTCACATCCGCTACTTAACAAGTTTAGTATTATTGCAAGCATCGGCATTGGTTGGGGACTGTTCGCTCTTTTAAACTTAACGGATCAAATTACGTTTCAACCCAACCTCTTTTATATCCCTGAACCGTTTGCTTTTGGCCCCCCAAAAATAGCATGGAGCATGGTAACAACTGCTTTCTTTGTTACGCTTATCTTAATTACAAACATGCTCGCTTCCATACGCGTCGTTGAATTTGTTTATGAACGTAACGGGACAAAAACAAAAGGAAGCTATATCAAACAATCAGGCATTGCTTCAGGCATTAGTCAATTACTTGGAGGCGTTTTCTCTGGTGTCGGGGCAGTTCCAATTTCGGGGTCTGGAGGCTTTATTTCAGCAACTGGTATATACAGTCGTTTACCGTTTATCGTAGCGTCGTTCTTATTATTATTTGTGAGCATTTTTACTCCGCTCACTTCCATTATGTCTAGCTTACCAACAGCCGTGGGCTATGCTGCTATTTTCCCTGTCTTTGCGAGCATGATTGCATTAGGCATGCATGAGTTTTCCAATACATCTGCTCCTTATCAAGCCATGAAAAAAGCTGGAATTCCTCTATTCGCAGGAATTGGAGTTATGTTCTTACCTTCGGAAGCTTTTTCTACACTGCCTCCACTGGTAACGACATTCTTGAGCAACGGTTTGGTGTTAGGTACGCTCATTATTCTTGTTATCGAAGTGTACTCATCTTTTCAAGAACGCCGCCTTTCTAAGAAAAGCAGCCAATAAAAAAAGTGCTTTGCATATGTAGCTGCAAAGCACTTTTTTTATTTACTTAACACGTAGCAAACGAAGATCTTCGTCTCCTTTTGCCATCTCATAAAACTGGCCGCTTTCATCTTGTTCCAATACAAGGTGAAGCTCTTGTTCCGCTTGTTTTATATCTCCTATACTCGCTAGGTAACAAGCTAAATTGTAGCGAATAAACAGGTCATCTTCTTCCTCTAATCGCTTTGCCATAAGCTCCGCTGCAACTTGTGTCTGCCCCGTTAAATGATAGGCAATACCAAGTTCTACATACAGCAAGGTGTTCGTTTGGCCATTTTCAATTCCTTCATTGAAAATGCCAATGGCTTCATCATAACGTTCTATTCGATTATATAACTTTCCTAATCCAGCATAAACGTTGGGATCATATTTTTGCTGCTTTAAAAGTTGTTTAAACTTTTCCTCCGCTTCTACTTCACTTCCTTGCTCACCGAGTAGAATCGCTTGATATAATAAGAAATCAAAGTTGTAAGGCTCTATATCTAATAAAAATTCGAGAAAAAATAAGCCTTTTTTTATGCTCTCATCATCATGATCGAGATTGATGATAATATGCATTAAATGATGTCCAATACTAAGGTCTTCCGTTTCTTTTAACTTTCTCTCTAACAAAGCAATAGCTTCGTCTTCCATCTGCCTTTCTTCATAAAAGCTTGCTAGCGCATGCACGGCTTGTACATTTGTACGATCTAACTTTATAGCCGTTTCATGTAATTCAATGATCATACCGAAAAGTGCAATCATTGTTGCTTTTTCTTTAAACTTTTTAATCGTACGCTTTAGAAATGCGCTTTCCTCTTCTATATCATTAAATTCTTCGACTACTGCTTGCAGCGCGACCGCTGTATTCATATAGATAAATGCCTTTTCTTCCTTTGGGACATTTAGTTTCTTTAAATGAGTAGACAGTGTCAAAAGTTCTTTTCGGGATGGGAAGCATTCCAGCCACGTTGCATAAAACAGCTCTTCTTCCACGTTTTCTTTAATGAGGGTTAGCATAACCAACTTCGCTTCTTTAAGATTTCCTTGTTGAATACACCAATTTGCATAGTGGTGCTGTACGGCTTGTTGATTTGGACTCATCTCTAGCGCTTTTAACAAGCACTTTTCCTCTTGGTCTTTATCACCTTTCGCACCATATACATAAGCTAAACTATCCATAACCCATCCTTGAAGTGAAGGTGTGTCAACGGTTTCTAAATAGTTAATGAGCTCTGCATAGTCGGATTCTGTCTTACACAAATGTGATAAACGCTCCATATTCACATCTAATGGATCGAATTGCAGTACGGTATATAGGTAATCTCTTTCTGCTGCTTCATCTTCTTCCATTCGAGCAATTAGTATTAAGTTCTCATACGCACCGCTGTTTCGACGATCATAATACACGCTTAGCTCATACGCTTCTTTAGCTTTTCCAACTAAATCCATCTCTTTGTAAACTTCACCTAATCGATAGTATGAAAAGCCATTTGGTTCAACTCTCAGCGTCTCTTCATAAAGAGCTATCGCTTCATCATATCGCTTCTCTTCTTCTAACAGTACGCCAGCATAGCATCCATAAAGAATTTCTTTTGGATTCATTTTCCATTCTTGTTTTAAGAAGGTAACTCCTCGTTCTAATTGATCAAAATCATTCATAAATCCAACATACGATTCTAAAGCTTGATCTAAATCCGTCTCTAGGCCAGCAAGACCTTTTTCAATGAGAGAGATTCCAACCTCTATCCCCTCTTGAAGGCCGTTTTCTTTGCAAAAATGTACCAACGCATTCCCAGCGTCTAAATAAGCATCTTGATCGTACTCTTCAGCTATTAAAGCTTGTTCATACAGCTTTAAGGCTCCCGATAAACGGCCAGCTTGCAGATAAGCATAAGCAAGGCCATTTTGAAGCATTGGCGTATCAGCATTTGCAAAGAGCTGAATTGCTTTTTCATATTCTTTGTTTTCAATATAGAGATCTCCAAGAAGACGTGAGAGCGTTTCGTTGCTTTCGACTTGCTTAATTCCTTCACATAAAATAGTCTCAGCTTTTAACGAATCGTCTTTTTCATGTTGATACCAATCTGCTAACGAAATGTACGGGTAAAGCATATCAGGCTGCAGGTGCTTTGCTACCATAAAGCCTCGATAAGCTTTTTGTCCTTTTTCTAAGCGCTGATCACACTTAGCGCGTTCATACCATAGAAATGCGTCTGTGCGATCATGACGCAATAACTCATCGAAAATAGTTCGAGCTTCTTGAGTCTTTCCGAGGTCATTTAAAATCAGTGCATGATTAACTTTTGAAAATGGCTCTTCATCATAAAAGCTTAGTGAAGTGTGAGACAGTTCAAAAGCGTAATCAACATCGTCTTTATAGAAATATGCAAGAGCTAAATAGCTCAGTACAAGATGCTGCTCAATATCTAGCTGCAATGACCGCTGAAAATACGTAATTGCCTGCGTATACTGATCATCTTCAAAATGAAGCCTACCTTTTAAGTAATAATAAAATGAACTCGTTCGTTTTTCTTTAACTTGTTGCAAGAGCTCACCTGCTTTTTGTTTTTCACCCGTTCGGAAAAACGCATAAGCTGTGTGTAGCCTAATATAGTCATTGTTTGGATACGTAGTAAGCAGTTTGTGTAACCACTCGAACGTAACTTGACGACTATCCTCTCGAAAAATGTGCTTAATGCCAAACAAAGGAGAAAAAGGAATATCTCCATGTGACTCTAGAAGCGCTATTAGCTGTTGAATATAACGCTCTTCATCCTGCTCAACTAGCTCTGTTATGCGATATAATTCTTTAAAAAAATAGTGATCACGCTCTGAAAGAAACGCAAGTCCTGCTTCTTCTTTACAAATAGCAATTGATAAATAGCCTGAGTTTACGTAAGCTCGTTCAAACTCACTATACTCAACCAGCTGAGGATTTAAAAAATTAGGATCCTGTACATAGAAAGCCTGTAGCTGATCATTATAACCATATACCACTTGAACATGTGAAGCATGCTCAAATTCTACGCTAACAAGTATTGGTGTACCGTTATGAAGCAGTTGCTTATACGTCTCTATAGTCCCTGTGAAAAAACGACAGCTATAGCCTAGACTTTCCGTATACTCCACCGCGGTTGAAAGTTTTGAACCAAGTTGGCTATAAATATGTTCAGCAATTTCATCTTGTGTCTTGGGTTGGTTAAATAAGCTAAGAATCATGCTTAAGCTTGCCGGAACGCAGTAGTTATCTTTTTGAATAATAGGTTTAATGGGTAACTTCACAGCTTGTCCATCATTCATTAATTTTGCGTACGGCGTATTTTTCAAACTCTCTTCTTGCTCTACTAATACCTGTAGCTTGCTTGCATTTTTTAAATAAAAATAGGCTTCTGCTTTGAGCTGTGTAAAATAAGAATGATACTCTTTTGTAATGAGTATTTGTTCCAAGTCATTAACAGCCTCAAGAAGCTCCTCATAGCACTGTAAATCTTTTAGTTTTCTAACTTTCTCCATATATAATGCAGGTAGCTGAGGATACATGCTCAAAGCTTCATTAATCGTATGTAAAGCTTTATCATGCTCACCTTTTGCAGCGTATAGGTCCGCCAAAAATAAAAAGCACATATCAGATTTTTTATTTTCACCGATACCCTCGCTTAAATAATATTCTGCTTTTTCCCATTCGCCCGTTTGAATATAAAAATAGCCCCATTTATCAAACATTTCGGTTTCGTTGTATTGCTCGACTTTTTGCATCCATTGTTTCGCTTCATCAAACCGCTTAATTTCTAACAGAATACGTACCATTAGGAAGTAAGCCGTTTCAATTTGTTTTGGTGTAACTGTATTTAAATCTGTAGTTTTTAATAATAAATCCAATTCTCGCTTTGCTTGTAGCGTCTTTCCTTCACGAACAAATTCATCATATAAAAAGACAGCCATTTGAAATGTGCCAAAATGGCGATAAGCGTATCGAGTAACCACGCTACTATATCGATACATTAACCCGTCATCTAATAGACGAATGAGCTCGTATAAATCATCGCTCGATTGAAACTCAGCAAGCTTTTTCCTTAGAGTAAGGTGTGAGGGTGCCTTTTCAAGCTGTTCTAATTCTAAGCGCACAGATTGAAGTCCATCAACAATCCGATGCTCTTCTACATAATTTTTCAATTCTTTTACTGTAATCTTCATCATTCTAGCCACCTCATCTATTCCGCAACCACATCTTTTAACAGCTCTAATGGTCACTTAACTCTTATCATATCAACGTTTCTACTGTTAGACAATTATTTATTAACAAGGTAATTAACACCATAAACTATCTAATATTAGGGACTTTTTATCAGAAAATTAATATTGTATAAAAAGCAGATTTAATATAAGAAGAACGCGTAAAAAGCGAGGTGTATAACTATGAAAAAAAACAATAAAAGTTCTCATTCAATAAGAGCTAAACAAGTTACTGACTGGACGACACGTTCGATAAAGCTTTCAACCAAGTTCTCTTTGCCACCTTTAAAAATCGCCAAAACAAATATCGGTTATTATTATGCCAGAGCAGATGGACAACAGCGCATCTTTACAAATAAAGACCAATTGCCAGGCTACGGAAACAGCGGCATATTGAGCCCTGATTCGGTTTCCTATACTAATTTATTTGTAAACGGAATGCTTCAACCTCCTGCAATTTACAAAGTGGATGAAGGTATACTTGAGCTTTTGTCGACAGATGTCCCTTCCGAGAACACATTAATTCCACTCCAGTTTATTACAATTTATTTAGCTTAAATCACTAGCGTCGCATAAATTTTAACTGAATTTTCTGTTTTATTATTTTTCCTTTTTTTCCTTTTTTT
>NZ_JBXDLD010000100.1:0-43677 GCF_056820425.1 Priestia sp. KCTC 13724
CTTTTTTGGCTCTAAACAGGAAAAAACATTAAACTGAAAATTGCGTCAACATTTATGCAACACTAGTGACATTCTATAAACGAAATATATATACCTTCTCAAAATACCGTATGCCAAATCGGCATGACGAGCAAAACCTTTTCGAATTAAATATTAAACAAATAAAAGAGTTTGGGACATAACAAAATGATTGGTTCTAAAAGACGAACACTAGCTGTTCTCATCTCTTTGATTTGTCTCAACACGTTCGTTCCATTGCGCTACGGTCACTCGCTTTCCGCGGGGAGGAACCTGAGCTTCCTCGCTGCGCTGCGGGATCTCGGTTTTCCCTCTCTTTCCCGCAGGAGTCGAGTGTCCTACGCTCCATTCCACCCTGTTTCCAACATTGTTTTCACAATCAATAAAAAAACCTGAACGATTAAAAGTTATGAATTCTCAATCGTTCAGGTATAGTAGAGGCTGACCTACTTATGTCTCAGTCTCTTTCACTTTTAGTAAATAGATGTATGTTCCTTGGACATCGATTCTAAAATTTCTTTAATGCGTTTTAAGAATCGACCACATACGAGTCCATCAAGCACACGGTGGTCAAGAGATAAGCATAGATTGACCATATCTCGAATGGCAATCATATTATTAATAACAACCGGACGCTTAACAATAGATTCCACCTGTAAAATTGCTGCTTGTGGATAATTAATGATTCCCATCGATTGAACGGAACCAAATGATCCCGTGTTATTAACAGTAAACGTTCCACCCTGCATGTCTGCCGCTTTCAATGAACCTGCTCGTACTTTTTGCGCTAATTCATTAATTTCGCGTGCAATTCCTTTAATTGTTTTTTCATCGGCATTTTTTATGACAGGTACAAACAATGCATCGTCTGTTGCAACAGCAATAGAAATATTAATGTCTTTCTTTTGAATAATTTCATCGCCTGCCCACATTGAATTGATTTCTGGGAATTCTGTTAAGGCTTGTGCAATCGCTTTGACAAAGAAAGCAAAGTACGTTAAGTTAAATCCTTCTTTTTGTTTAAATTCCGTTTTAATAGAATCACGATATGCTACGAGGCTTGTTACATCCACTTCAACCATTGTCCATGCATGAGGAATTTCGTGCTTGCTTCGTAACATGTTGCTGGCAATCGCTTTACGTACACCAGATACAGGAATGGCTTTATCACCAGAAGCCGTTGGAATAGGTTCCGGCTTTTTCATCTCTGCTTTTGGTAAAGGCGCTGCTGATGAAGCCGGTGCTGTTTTTGGCGCCTCCTGATGAACAGCTGAATCCCTTTGCGGACCTTTTTCAATTGCAGCCAGTACGTCTTTTCTTGTAATTCGACCACCTCCACCTGACCCTGTAAGTGTTTCAAGGTTAATTCCATGTTCTTGGGATAAACGCAGAACGGCTGGTGAATAGCGCTTTTTATTAGAGTGGTCAGCTGTATCTGGTAAAGAAACTTTTTCATTCGTTTCTTTTGGTGCATTTTGAGCTGTATCTGCTGAAGAAGCTCCTTCTACTTCAATCAAACACAGCGTTTCTCCAACTGGCAGCGTCTCGTCTTCAGCTGCAATAATTTCTTTAATCACACCCGTAAATGAAGATGGCACTTCTGCATTCACTTTATCGGTCATCACTTCTGCTAATGGATCATATTTATTAACCTGGTCTCCCACAGCTACTAGCCATTTGCTAATCGTGCCTTCCGTTACGCTTTCTCCAAGCTGAGGCATTTTGATTTTTTCAATTGCCACTGGAAACAACTCCTTTAAAATTCAGCTAATTCTCTCATTGCTTTTTCTACTTTATCTGGATTTACCATAAAATACTTCTCCATCGTTGGAGCATATGGCATAGCTGGAATATCTGGCCCAGCCAAACGTTGAATCGGTGCATCCAAATCAAATAAACAATGTTCTGCAATAATAGCCGCTACTTCACTCATGATGCTTCCTTCTTTGTTATCTTCTGTTACAAGAAGCACCTTACCTGTTTTAGATGCAGCTTCAATAATCGCTTCTTTATCTAATGGATAAACTGTTCGTAAATCTAATACATGAGCTGAAATTCCATCAGCCGCAAGTTTTTCAGCTGCTTGGAGTGCAAAATGGACGCAAAGACCATATGTAATAACAGTAATATCATCACCTTCGCGCTTCACATCTGCTTTTCCGATTGGAAGTACATAATCATCTTCTGGCACTTCACCTTTAATTAAGCGATACGCGCGCTTATGTTCAAAGAATAGCACTGGGTCATCATCGCGGATGGCTGCTTTTAATAACCCCTTCACATCATAAGGCGTAGATGGCATCACGATTTTTAAACCTGGCTGATTGGCAAACAACGCTTCAACTGATTGCGAATGATAAAGAGCACCGTGCACGCCTCCACCGTAAGGCGCACGAATTGTAATTGGACAGTTCCAATCATTGTTCGAGCGATAGCGAATTTTTGCAGCCTCTGAAACGATTTGGTTCACAGCAGGCATGATAAAATCAGCAAACTGCATTTCAGCAATTGGGCGCATTCCGTACATTGCTGCTCCAATTCCAACTCCAGCAATCGCTGATTCTGCCAGCGGTGTATCAATTACGCGCTCTTCGCCAAACTGCTCATATAAGCCGTTCGTTGCCTTGAATACGCCGCCTTTTCTTCCCACATCTTCTCCTAACACAAATACACGTGGGTCTCTCTCCATTTCTTCACGCATAGCCATTGTTACGGCATCGATATATGACATTACTGGCATTTTAGTTTCCTCCTCACTCACCGTATACGTATTTTAAAGCTAATTCTGGGTCTGCATATGCAGCATTTTCTGCATAGTCTGTTGCTTCATTCACAATTTTCATGATTTCTTCAAGCATTTCAGCTTCTTTCGCATCTGTTAGAGTCCCAGTTTCTTTTAAATACGCACCAAAGCGAATAATTGGATCATTTTTCTTCGCTTCTGAAATTTCGTCTGCTTCGCGATAAGCGCAATCATCATCATCACTTGAGTGAGCAGTCAAGCGGCTAGAAACCGTTTCAATAAGCGTTGGTCCTTCACCTTTTACTGCTCTTTCTCTTGCTTCTTTTACAACTTTATACACTTCTAAAGGATCATTTCCGTCTACTGTGTATCCAGGCATACCATAGCCAATTGCACGGTCTGATACCTTTTCACAACCAAGTTGCTTTTCTACCGGCACCGAAATGGCATACTTATTGTTTTCACACATGAAAATAACCGGTAATTTGTGAACGCCTGCAAAATTAGCACCTTCGTGAAAATCACCTTGGTTTGATGAACCTTCACCGAACGTTACAAATGTCACCAACTCTTTTTTCTCCATTTTCCCGGCCAAAGCAATTCCAACGGCATGAGGAACCTGCGTTGTCACCGGAGAAGACCCCGTTACAATGCGCTTCTCTTTATAGCCGAAGTGACCAGGCATTTGACGACCACCTGAGTTTGGATCTTCCGCTTTTGCAAATCCTGATAGCATTAAATCACGAGCCGTCATCCCAAATGTAAGGACTACTCCCATGTCTCGGTAATACGGCAACGCGTAGTCTTTCTCACGGTTTAACGCAAATGCTGCACCGACCTGCGCTGCCTCTTGTCCTTGACACGAAATAACAAAAGGTACCTTCCCAGCACGATTTAATAACCACATACGCTCGTCAATTTTACGAGCCAGAAGCATTGTACGATACATTTCAACTACTTGTTCATCTGTTAAACCTAGTGCTTCATGACGATTTTCTGTCATCAGTTAAAACCTCCTTAATAATTAAAAATGAATGGCTTTTCCATCAACAGCAAGGGCTGCTTCACCGATTGCTTCGGATAAGCTTGGGTGTGGATGAATAGTATGAGCAACTTCCCATGGCGTCGCATCTAACACTTTTGCAAGACCTGCTTCTGAAATCATGTCTGTTACGTGAGGACCAATCATGTGAACTCCTAGTAGGTCATTTGTTTCATCGTCTTTAATAATTTTTACAAATCCTTCTGCTTCACCATATACAAGTGCTTTACCGATTGCTTTAAACGGCATTTTGCCAACTTTCACAGCACGACCTTTTTCTTTTGCTTCTTGTTCTGTTAAACCCACGCTTGCCACTTCTGGGCTACTATATACGCACTTTGAAATATTTTCATATTGAATTGGGAGCGGCTTTTTATCTCCTATATGTTCGACTGCTACAATTCCTTCACGAGAAGCCACGTGAGCCAGCTGAAGACCACCAATGACGTCACCAATTGCATAGATATGCGACTCTTTTGTTTGATAAAATTCATTTGTTTTAATAAAACCGCTCTCAACAACAATGTCTGTATTTTCTAATCCAATGCCTTCAACGTTGGCTTGTCTTCCAACAGATACAAGCATCTTTTCAGCTTCGTATGTACTTGTTTCACCATTCACTTCAGCTTTCACTTTGACACTTTTATCTACTTCAACGGTATCCGCTAACACTTTAGCAGAAGTAACTACCTTAATTCCTTTTCGCTGTAGCTGTTTTTTCATTTCAGTTGATATATCGTGATCTTCGGTTGGTAGAATACGATCACTGTATTCAATAATCGTTACCTCAACTCCAAAGTCAGCAAGCATTGAAGCCCATTCAACACCGATTACACCGCCACCAACAATCATAATAGATTGAGGAAGATTTTTCATTTGTAATGCTTCATCCGATGTAATGATAAACTCACCGTCAATCGTTAGCCCTGGTAATGTTCTTGGGCGCGAGCCTGTTGAAATGATTACGTTATTTGGTATAAGCATTTCATTTTCTTCACCGCTCTTTAGCTCAACTGAAATGGTTCCTGGCATCGGTGAAAAGATGGATGGCCCTAATATACGGCCAAAGCCTTCATACACATCAATTTTGCCTTTTTTCATCAGTCCTTTGACGCCGTTATACAGCTGTGTAACAACCAAATCTTTTCGCTCTTGTACACGCTCATAATCGAGTTTTACATCAGATGCTAAAACGCCAAAAGAGTCTGCTTTTTTTGCTGTTTGATACACTTCTGCACTTCGTAATAAAGCTTTGCTTGGGATACAACCTGCATGAAGGCATGTACCACCCAGCTTTTCTTTTTCTACAATTGCAACACTTAGGCCAAGCTGGGAAGCACGAATTGCCGCTACGTATCCGCCGGTGCCTCCCCCTAGAACTACTACATCATATTCCCTTGCCATATATTGTCACACCTTTCCTTTTAAAGTGTAGAAGAGTGAATATGCTCACCAGGATATTGCTTCGCTTTCTCTTCTTGTTTTAAGACGCGCAGTGCTCCTTCAGCCAGTGCTTGAAGTTCGTTTTCTCCTGGAAACACCGTAACATCTGCAATCCACTTTACGCGTTCAATAATTAAACTCACGAACATTTTTGAATAAGCAATTCCACCTGTTAAAATAATTGCATCGACTTTCCCCGCTAACACAGCACTTGCTGCACCAATCTCCTTTGCAATCTGGTAAGCCATCGCTTCATACACTAATTTTGCTTTTTTATTTCCATGTTCAATAAGCTTTTCAACTTTTTGAACATCAGACGTCCCTAAATACCCAACTAATCCACCTTTACCAACAAGCATCTTCATAATATCTTCGCGATAATACTCACCCGAAAAGCATAAGCGGACAAGTTCTCCTACCGGAACGCTTCCCGCTCTCTCTGGACTAAAAGGACCGTCACCGTGTAAACCGTTATTCACGTCAATAACTCTTCCATAGTTATGAACACCAACAGTAATACCGCCACCCATATGCGTCACAATTAAATTCAACTCTTCGTACTTTTTATCGAGCTGAGCTGCAACTTTACGGGCTACAGCTTTTTGATTTAATGCATGAAAAATACTTTTACGCGCCATATGCGGGCTGCCTGACACCCTTGCCACATCTAATAGTTCATCAACAACCACAGGGTCGACAATAAATGATGAAATATTCAAGCCAGAACCAATTTCATACGCTAAGATTCCACCAAGGTTTGATGCATGATGACCTGCATATCCTTCTTTTAAATCTTTAAGCATTAACTCATTCACTTCATACGTACCACCTTCAATCGGACGCAATAATCCCCCACGTCCGCAGACGGCATTAAGCTTTGATAAATTAATCCCTTCTTCATCAAGCGCTTCTAAAATGGATTTTTTTCGAAATTCATATTGATTATAAATGGTTTCAAATACACTCAGTTCTTTTGCTTCATAGCGAATCGTGCGATCAAAAATCATTTGGTCATTGTGGAATACACCGATTTTCGTTGATGTCGATCCTGGATTAATGGTGAGTATTCGATAATCTTGCATAGTTAACACAGAGCCTCCTAGCTGTATAAAATTTAACTTCCATCAGTGAAAATTTTCTTCATCTCCACTGGTGATTAGTTAAACTTATCGGACCTTTACAGACAGCTGACTTCCCACTTCTTTTCTTTCTGGCCTCATCATCTTAAAAGGAAGGATTACTGTCCGTTAAGAGTGGGATAAAATATTGTTTGCTTAAATGAAGCTAGGGAGCATATTCCTACAAGTCCCTAGCTGTTGACTGTTAGCGAGAGCGTCTACTTAAAAGGTGATGTCCGTTTTGTAAAAATTGACTACGAGAGCGTCTTAGCTTCTCAATACGCTCTTCTGCTAGGCGATCTGCTGCTACATATGTTGGAATTCCGTCTCGCTTTGAAATTTCAATTACTTTTTCAATATTATCATAAATCGTTTCAACCTTTTTCAATGCGCGTTCGCGGTTATAACCAATTAATTCGTCCGCTACGTTAATTACTCCTCCAGCATTGATTACATAATCCGGAGCATAAATGATTCCCATCTCATGAATCATATCGCCATGACGCGCTTCTTTTAGCTGATTGTTTGCTGCTCCAGCAATTACCTTTGCTTTTAATTGTGGAATTGTTTCATCGTTAATTGTTGCGCCTAGCGCACAAGGTGCATAGATATCACATTCTACTCCATAAATATCCTGTGGGTCTACTGCTTTTGCACCGAATTCTTCAACTGCACGCTGTACAGATTCTTTGTTGATGTCTGTCACAATGAGCTGTGCGCCTTCTTCATGAAGATGACGGCACAGGTTATATGCAACGTTTCCGATTCCCTGAACTGCGATTATTTTCCCTTCTAAAATATCCGTACCAAAAGCTTCTTTTGCTGCTGCTTTAATCCCGCGATAAACTCCATAAGCCGTAACTGGTGAAGGATTTCCTGATGAACCAAATGCAGGTGAAACTCCTGTTACGTAATCAGTTTCTTGGTATACAAGGTCCATATCTTCAACTGTTGTCCCTACATCTTCAGCCGTAATATAGCGTCCGTTTAGCCCTTGAATATAGCGTCCAAATGCACGGAACATTTCTTCGTTTTTATCCTTCTTAGGATCACCGATAATAACTGTTTTACCGCCTCCCAAGTTAAGCCCTGCTGCTGCGTTCTTGTACGTCATGCCTTTTGCAAGACGCAGCGCATCTTCAATCGCTGCTTCCTCAGACTCATACGTCCACATTCTCGTTCCACCTAAAGCCGGCCCAATTGTTGTATCATGAATTGCAATAATTGCTTTTAACCCCGATTGCTCATCTTGGCAAAAAACTAATTGTTCGTAATCATACTGTTCCATATAGCTAAAAATTTTCATTGTTGTTTCCTCCTATCAATTATGTGTCGCTACGTTGATTGCTAACGCTAACGAATAAAGTTTACTTTCAGCAGAATCTGCTCTTGACGTAAGTACGATTGGCGCTTTCGCTCCGGCAATAACAGCTCCAACCTTTGCTTGTGCAAAATAAATAAGTGATTTATATAAAATGTTTCCTGATTCAATCGTAGGTACTACTAAAATATCAGCTGCTCCAGCAACTTCACTTTGGATTCCTTTTTGCTCAGCAGCTACGTGACTGATGGCATTATCCAAAGCAAGAGGTCCATCGACAACACAGCCTTTTATTTGACCACGCTTGTTCATCTGTGTTAATAATGCAGCATCTGTGGTAGCTTCCATTGCTGGATTGACCACTTCAACAGCTGCGATTGGCGCTACTTTTGGTGTTGTTATCCCCATTGCTTTTGCAACACCAACCGCATTTTCAATAATTTGAACTTTCTCTTGAATACTTGGTGCAATATTCATTGCTGCATCAGTGACAATAATAGGTCTGTCATACCCCGGAACTTCAAAAGCAGCTACGTGTGATAGGACGTTTCCAGTTCGCAAACCGTTCTCTTTATGTAAAACAGCTTTAAGAATGGTTGAAGTTGAGAGGTGACCTTTCATAACAATATGCGCTTCATTCATTGCTACGGCATGCACTGCTTCTTGCGCAGATTGTTGAGGTGAATTAGTATGCACAATCGTAACTTCGCCCGTTTCCAAGCGTTTTTCAGTCTCTCGCTCTAAAATTGATTTAATTTTAGCTTCGTTTCCATATAAAACAAAACGTGCTAGTTGGTGCTCACATGCCTGGTTAACCGCTTCGAGAGTTTCTGCATCCTCAGCAGCAGCAACGGCAACTGTAACCTGTTTATTTGTTACACTTTTACGCATTAACTGTTTAAGTATCATGAAATGCTCGACCTTTCATGTTAGAGTTTGGTAAGAAAGAAGCTAGTAGCTTCACCACTTTTTATATTTGCAAGAACCATGCCAAATGTTGAGAACATTGAAGAATTCCTCGTTTTCTAACAAGTTCCCTTGATTAAGGCTGAAAACAATACGCTTTATTATTTTTTAGGATATACAATCGATTAATGAGCTCATTAAATCACGTGCAACATTTTGCATGTTGTGCATATTATTGCATGCCTATATTTGCAATTCCGTATTTTTCAAGCTTGTAGTAAAGAGCGCGAATTGATATATTTAGACGTTTTGCAGTTTTGGTTTTATTATAATCATGTTCTTTTAAAACGTGCAGTATAACATCTTTTTCATATTGTTCCACTAACATTGAAAGGGTCTCACCGCTTTGTATAGTAAAATCAACAGATGTTGGTTCAGTGTGTTCACTTACATCATTTAGAGTTGGAAGATGTTTTGCAGTAATGATTACCTCACTATAATGCATATAAATAACAGCTCTTCCTAAAATGTTCTCAAGCTCTCTGACGTTTCCTGGCCAGTCATAGTGGACAAGCAATTTTAATGCATCCTCTGATAGACCTTCTACACTTCTGCCATAGTCTTGGTTAATTTTCGTAATTAAGTGTAGCGCCAAGGTCTCGATGTCTTCTTTTCGCTGTCGAAGAGGTGGAATTTGAATTGGAATTTTATTCAATCGATAGTAGAGATCTTGTCTAATTGTTCCGTCGGCAATCCCTTGTTCCAAATTCACATTCGTTGCCGCAATCACTCGCACGTTTACAGGAATAGAGCTGGTCCCCCCCACTCGTACTAGCTCCTTTTCTTGTAGCACTCGTAATAGTTTTGCTTGCATATGTGCTGATAATTCACCGATTTCATCTAAGAAAATACTTCCGTTATTCGCTTCTTCAAACAACCCGCGCTTGCCACCCCGCTTAGCACCTGAAAACGCTCCTTCTTCATAACCAAAGAGCTCGCTTTCTAAAAGAGATTCCGATAACGCAGCGCAGTTTACGCGTACAAATTTGTTATACTTTCGTTCACTTGCATTATGAATAGCATGGGCAAACAGCTCTTTTCCAGTTCCAGACTCTCCGCGCAGCAAAACCGTTGCAGGCGTTTTAGCTGCTAGTTTTGCTTGTTCAATGGCTAACAAAAATTCTTCAGATTCACCAATAATGTCAGCAAATGAATACTTCGCTTCTAGCGTACGAATAATTTGGCGCGCTCTGTTTAATTCCGTCGTAAGCTGCTGTATCTCTGAGATATCGTGAATAACGCCTACGCTCCCTTTTAACTTACCATCCACGATAACCGGAGCAACGTTTACAACAACATCTTTTTTGTTCGGTCCCACTTTCATGCTGACACCGCGCACAGCTCTTCTTGTTTTTAACACCTGCATGTGCATGCTTTCTCCTTCAGAAATATCTGTGGTTGCCGGCTTCCCAATAGTATCTGAGCGCTGAAGTCCCGTGATTTTTGTATAAGCAGGGTTTATTAATAACCCAACACCTTCTTCATCCACAACTGAAATGGCTTCTTCTGATGACTGAATGATTGCTTCAAGCATTGTTTGAATATCCTTTAAATTAGTTACTTCCTCAGCTAAATTCACCACTTCTGTAATATCTTTAAAAACAGAAAACGCTCCAAATAATTCTCCTTTTTCATTAATCATAGGAATGCGTGACGTAATTACTTTATGACTGTTCGTAATGGTAAACTCTTGATTATAATCCGTCCGTTTTGTCAGTAAAGTCGTTGGTAACTCACTCGCTGGAATGGATTCATGAATATGCTTTCCAATGACGTTTTCACTTTTTAAGTTTGTAATTCGTTCAGCACTTTTATTAAAGAGGGTTATTTTTGCCTCTTTATCTACAACAATCATTGCATCATGCGTAGAGTTAAAGATCAGGTTATATTTATCTGATTCATGCGTTAACCGCTCAATTAATTCTTCTTTTTGCTCCATTAAGCTAGCCATCATTTTAGCAACTGATCCTGGAATCAACAGCGTATTACTTTGTTTTTGCTTATGTAATTCCTGAAAGACACGTTCACTTCCAGTCGCATCTACAATCACATCCACACCTTGGTGAAGAAAAGATGACCAGCTTGTGGACACTTTTATCCCTAATTGCTCTGCATACTTCATCGCTGGCGCCTCAGAGTTAACATCTACTACTCCAGCTACCTTTACGCCTTCCGCTTCTTCAATCATCTTTAATACGGCCAACCCACCCGTGTTAGCACCAATAATCAACACAGTTTGCATATTTTTTCACCTTTTTCATTTAAAACGGAAAAATACTCTGCAACTTCTTGCACCACTTTATCATATAAAACTTTAAACAGTCTTGACAATTTTTTTTGCTGTTTTATCATTTAAGTAAGACAAACCAGGAAAGGATTTCCTAACTATGATGAGGATTATTGCATTGCTCATTTTATTAATTCCCGGAGTTTTAGCAGGTTATGGCATTAAATTAATGAGGGATATGGTGTTTGGCATTTTACAGCCGCCTTTTTCATCCTTAATGCTTCAGTTCACTGTAGGGTTACTATTTTTTGTAATTGGTTTAGGATTTGTAGCAGGTTTTATTCTTCATCGAGATCGAAAGCGTCAAAAAGTTCAACCTCGCTTTCAGCAAAAAAAAGAAGCATCTCTATCAAAAAAATAGAGATGCTTCTTTTTTTACATACGTTTATTAGCAAATTCATTAACCATCTTCTCAGGATAATCAGTGATGATGGATTCACAGCCATATCCGTATAGCTGTTTCGCTAGCTTCACATCATTCACCGTATATGGACGCACAGGGATACGATAGTCTTTGGAAGCAGCTACGTTTACTTGATTAACCGTACGATAATTTGGATGAAGTGCTCTAGCACCAAGGTGTTGAGCATAAATCCAAGGCTCAAACATTGGGTATGAGTATAAAATAGCGGTTTCAATAGCTGAATCAAAAGATGTTACTCTCGCTAAGCTATTATGATTGAATGAAGATATAATGATACGGTCTTTCATTTTATAATAGTAAATAAGGTCCAGTACTTTCATTTCTAAATAAGGATAGTCAAACAAGTTGTTTTTCAATTCAATATTAACAGAAAACTGTTGATTAGAAGCCCAAGCTAGTACTTCTTTTAACGTAGGTATTTGACACGCGCCGTATTTCTTTTTAAATTTATAGCTCGCATCAAGGCTTCTTAATTCTTTATAATTAAAGTCCCTTATATACCCTTTACCATTTGTTGTACGATCAACTTTTTCATCATGAATAACCATGAGCTCATCGTCTTTGGACATATGAACATCAAGCTCAATTCCATCTGCTCCTACTCTGATTGCTTCTTCAAACGAAATCATTGTATTTTCAGGAAACGTCCCTGCTGCTCCTCTGTGACCCATAATACGCATACTTGCTCAATCCCTTCATTATGACTTATGATTAACAAGGTAGTTGCAATTTATCATAATGCTTACACATATATTTTACAAGAGAATAGGAGTTGATATGTATGAGACCATTACAAATCTCACCTGATACGGCTGTCAAACTAGCTGAAAAACTAAACGTTCCTTTAGAACAACTTATGCACATGCCCCAGCATATCCTATTGCAAAAGCTTGCTCAGCTGGATAAAGAAGACGACAAGAGCTAATGATAGATCACTGGTATTATGGAGCGATCCAAGATAAGAAAGGCCTTTTAAGAAGGTCTTTTTTTATTTAATTAACTTTTAACAAAAATGATATTTTATTATTGCAAAATGAAAAAGCGAGTGTTATTATCTAATTGTGAAATACTTCACAATATCTAATTCGCCGAAATGATTACAAAAAATTAAAGATGATTTGTTTTTTATTTATCTAACTATGTGAAATATTTCACATACTATTTGCTTGAGGAGGCATTCTTATGGAAATGACATTAGGAAACAAAGTTGTGTTAGTAGGTACAGGTGCAGTTGGAGCAAGCTATGCCTATTCATTAATGAACCAAGGTATTTGCGATGAGTTAGTGTTAGTTGACTTAAACGAAGAAAAAGCACGCGGTGATGTAATGGATTTAGCTCACGGTATCGTATATGCTCCAAGCTCTATGCGCATTTCTTTTGGAACGTACGATGATTGCAAAGATGCTGCTATTGTCGTAATTTGTGCAGGAGCAGCTCAAAAGCCAGGAGAAACAAGACTTGACCTTGTTCATAAAAATGTCAAAATCTTTGAACACATCGTGAATGGAGTCATGTCCTCTGGATTTAATGGTATTTTTTTAGTAGCGACAAACCCAGTTGATATCCTTACTTATGCCACATGGAAATTTTCAGGACTTCCAAAGGAACGCGTGATTGGTTCAGGCACCATCCTTGACTCAGCTCGTTTCCGTCATCTCCTCAGTGAAGAGCTTGGCGCAGCTCCAACGAGCGTCCACGGTTATATCATTGGAGAACACGGAGATTCTCAGCTTGCCGTTTGGAGTGGCGCTAACATTTCTGGAACACCAATCGCAGATCAGCTATCATCAGAACGAAAAGAAGAAATTGCTGTTCAAGTACGAAATGCGGCTTATGAAATTATCAAATCAAAAGGTGCTACTTATTATGGTATCGCAATGGGATTAGCTAGAATTACGAGAGCCATCTTGAGAAATGAGCAGGTTGTCCTTCCAGTAGGAGCCTATCTAGACGGAGAATATGGTGAACATGATATTTATGTAGGTGTTCCAAGTATCATTCACCGTGGAGGTGTAAAGAAAGTCTTAGAACTTCCGTTAGATAAGTCCGAACATGAAAAATTCTCAAAATCTATTCAAACGTTAAAAGAAATTCAGCAGCCATTTTTCTCTTTACCAAACTAAGCAGGAAGCGAGAAAGTTCGCTTTCTCGCTTTCTAAAGGAGCCATTCATATGCTTGTTGATACGTATAATCCATTTCAAAACCTTACGCTTTCAGCACTTATTGCAGCTATTCCCATTATCTCATTTTTAATATGTTTGACCCTTTTTAAAATGAAAGGAATTTATGCAGCACTGTTAAACTTGGGTATTACGCTCTTTCTTGTTATTTACTTTTTTGACCTTTCACCTACGCATGCATTCGGCAGCGTTATTCAAGGGTTCGTTCAAGGTATCTGGCCTATTGGCTATATTATTATTATGGCTGTGTGGCTTTATAAAATTGCCGTTGAAACTGGAAAATTTGATGTTTTAAGAGGTAGTATTATTAACATTTCCAGCGATCAGCGACTTCAGCTATTGCTCATCGGCTTTTGCTTTAATGCCTTTTTAGAAGGAGCTGCAGGCTTTGGTGTGCCAATTGCAATTTGCGCCGTACTACTTGTTTCACTCGGTTTTAAGCCACTTCAAGCAGCTATGCTTTGCCTAATCGCGAACGGAGCATCTGGTGCATTTGGCGCCATTGGGATTCCAGTAGCGATTGTTGATACTTTTCAGTTAGAGAACGTAAGTGCCATGGATGTATCGGTGCAAACGGCTTTAACTCTCCCTTTCATTAACTTTACGATTCCTTTTTTACTTATCTTTTTAATTGATGGATGGCGAGGAGTTAAAGAAACGCTCCCTGCTATTTTGGTCACATCTTTTATTTATACTAGTGCACAAGCCGCTATGACCATCCTAATTGGGCCAGAGCTTGCTGATATTATTCCTGCGCTTTTAGCAATGGGGGCACTTGCTCTTTTCTTACGTAAATGGCAGCCAAAGCGTATTTTCTTGCTAAATGGACAAGCCCCTACTGTGAGAAAATATCCAGTAAAAGAAGTTATTCTTTCTTGGTCACCTTTTTATTTGTTAACAGGATTTGTACTAATCTGGAGCCTTCCTGTTTTCAAATCTCTTTTCCAACCAGGAAACCTGTTATCACCTTTTGTTTTCACTTTTAATGCTCCTGGAACACCTATTGTACTTTCAATTGATTTCATTGGAGCAACAGGAACGGCCATCCTTTTTGCTGCTATAACGACTGTTTTAACAACGAAAAACATTAACCGTTCTCGGAGCATAGCACTTCTAGGAAAGACAATCAAAGAATTTATCATTCCTATTGGGATGATCTGTGCTGTTATCAGCATCGCTAAACTAATGACATATGGTGGCTTAACAATGGCACTTGGGAATGCCGTAGCCGAAGCAGGTCAAATTTTCCCTTTGTTCTCCCCTGTTCTCGGCTGGATTGGTGTTTTTATGACGGGATCTGTTGTGAATAACAACACGCTGTTTGCTCCAATCCAAACAACGGCCGCATCTTTAATTGGAACAAACCCTTCTATGCTAGTTGCTAGCAACACAGCTGGAGGAGTCATGGCAAAGCTCGTATCCCCGCAGTCAATTGCTATTGCAACAGCAGCAGTTGGTCAAACAGGAAAAGAAGCTGAGTTAACCAAGATGACGCTTCGCTACAGCCTCGCTTTACTTTTATTTGTTTGTATTTGGACTTTTATCTTATCCCTTCTTCAATAAAAAGATCCTCGGCTTTTCAAGCCGAGGATCTTTTTACATTTCTTTTCCACTACGATTCAGAGACTCTTCCACAAACTGAATTTTGCTCATTAGTTTATTGATTCCAATTGGAAAGAAATACGAACCAAAAAAAGCACATACAAAAGCTTCAGACCAGATTTTTAACCACGTTGACATAAATGTATCATTGTAACCAAAGTTAATGGATACCAAGGTAAATGAAACAAAACAAGAAATACTTAATGCCATACAAAATGCAAAAATAATACGCTTATATTTCATATGAATCCTCAATTTTAAATGTCACCTTCTTTTTTAACAAATAAATTAAAAGTGGGAGTGGATGTTATGTTACTTATTCAATATGTGAAAACCATAACAAGTATGCATAGCAGTTCGTTCCGCTTATTTACAAATCAACACTTTTACAAGTATATATATGGTATCATCTATATTTATTTTAATAAATTAACTATTTTCAAATCTAACCGTACAGATATTTATCATCTTTATTGTACTTAGTGCCTAAAGTTATGAATAGCTTTTGAAAAAACTAGTACAATAAAAAACATCATTCTTTGTAGGATCAACGTCCTCGTAAAGAATGATGTTTTTTCATTTATCTAAATATATCTTACTATTCAAGGGCACTAATAAGCATTCGTTTACTTCTTTCCCTCTCAAGAAGCTTTATGTTCAAGGCGTAATTTATCCGCAACCATTGCAATAAACTCCGAATTTGTAGGCTTTGCTTTTGTCATGCTGACAGTATAGCCAAATAAAGACGAAATTGAATCAATGTTTCCTCTGCTCCAGGCTACTTCGATTGCGTGGCGAATGGCACGTTCCACACGACTTGCTGTGGTATTATACTTTTTTGCAATATCCGGATAAAGAACCTTTGTAATCGAACCAAGTAATTCAATATCTTTATAAACCATGGAGATCGCTTCACGTAAATATAAGTAACCTTTAATATGGGCAGGCACACCAATTTCATGAATAATGCTTGTAATGCTCGCATCTAAGTTTGCAGGTTTATTATCACGCTGTAAGCGCATTGCTGATGAAGATGAACGGTTTGTAAAAGATGATGCTTGACCACTTACCTGGCGAATATGATTTACTAAGTTTTCCATATCAAATGGCTTTAATATAAAATAAGCAGCACCTAAATCGACTGCCTTTTTCGTCACATCTTCTTGACCAAAAGCGGTTAACATAATTACATTAGGATAGTTTTCTTTTTTCATTTCTTTTAATTGACTCAATACTGCAAGCCCGTCTAAATGAGGCATGATGATATCTAGTACAAGCACGTCCGGGTCTTTATCTTTTAAAATAGACAAACATTCCTGCCCGTTATACGCAACCCCGATTACTTCCATATCACCTTGTTCAGAAATGTAATCCTCAAGCAGTCCAATTAATTCTCTATTATCATCGACTAAACATACTTTAATTTTTTTCAAAGTATCTTCCTCCTCATTCCCTTAACTTATACGCCAGTCCCGCATGTCTCTACTCTTTATTCTAAAGGACAAATTCGACAATGCAACATTATTTCCTTTATTTTTTTATAAAAAAGTCTTTTTTATCATTATCCCATAAATTCCTTTTGTTTTCTGGTTTTTTCGACGTTTTTCTAACAAAAATACGACAGTCTTTTCATAACAAAAAGAGCGAACTATTTATCATTAGCTCGCTCTTTTTGATTCTTTTTTATAAATATTAATGCCCGCTTCATTTAACATCCATTCGATATGAACACCATATCCTGAAGTTGGGTCATTCACAAACACATGAGTAACGGCTCCAATTACTTTGCCATCTTGAATAATTGGACTTCCGCTCATTCCTTGCACAATACCGCCTGTTTTTTCTAATAACTTTTTGTCTGTAATTTTAATGACCATTCCTTTAGTAGCAGGAAACTTTTGCGGAACACTACTAACAACTTCCACATCAAATTCTTCCACTTTATCGTTTTCGACCACCGTTAAGATTTTAGCTGGTCCTTCTTTTACTTGATGAGATAGTGAAATCGGCATCGGCTTATCTAAAATGCCATTTTCCATCGTTTCAGATAGCTTTCCAAAGATACCAAATGGGCTATTTTTTTTAATATTACCGATAATTTCTTTATTTTCTGAGAAACGCGCTAGCTTCTCGCCTGGAACACCGTTTTCACCTTTTTCAATTGATGTGACGGTAGAGCGTACGATTTGCCCATTTTCTACAACAATTGGCTTTTTGGTATCCATATCGGAAATTACGTGACCTAACGCTCCATATTTTTTTGATTTGGGATCATAGAAAGTCATCGTACCAATGCCCGCAGCAGAATCTCTAATATATAGACCAATTCGATACGCGTAATCTTCTTTGTCTTTTAAGGGATATAACTTTGTTTGTAATTGTTCTTTTTCTCTCATTACTTGTAATTTTAAAGGCTCTCCAGTTTTTCCTGCTTGCTGAATAAATGGCGTAATATCACTCATTTTTTCAATTGTTTTGCCATTGATTTTTGTAATCATGTCGCCTACTTGGATGCCTGCAATTTCACCAGGAGATTTCTTTCCATCTTTCGTATCAACTTGATGGTAACCAACAACCAAAACACCTTTAGAGTTCAACTTGACGCCAATTGATTGACCTCCAGGAATGACTTTAAAATCAGATAATACTTGAACATCTACTCTTTTGACCGGTACTCCTGCAAGATGAAGCATCATTTCTTCTTTGCCTACTTCTTTGCCAGCTATGCTAAGCTTAGCATCTTGTTTCATCGTTTCAATAACATCATTACTATGAGTGCTAACTGCTAACGATGTGGAAAAATTTACTTCATCACTTTTAAACAGTGTCATTTGTTTTGGGATAGTAAGGTATTGCTGCACAACAGGGATAAAGCCTACAAAAATAAACGAAACAAGGAGAATTGCACCAATTATATATCTAAGTCGACTGTTCATCTTTTCACTCTCCTCGCTTCTTCGCCTAAATGGCTACACTTTTACTTTTGCCTTCTTATAGCCCATTTATAACCGAAGTTCAAAGAAAAATAAAAAGAACCGCAGGAAAGATTTTTAACCGATGTTTACTACATAAAAAAAGCGCTTTTGGCACATAACGATCCACCAGAAGCGCTTTTTAAATAATTATTGTTTAATTTTTGCTGCTAGACCTAACAGTTCTTGGGCATGCTGCTGCGTTAAATCGGTTATTTCAGCTCCTGCAATCATGCGAGCAATTTCTTTTGTTTTCTCTTCTTCGTTTAACGGTAAAACAGATGTTGTAGTGCGATCATCTTTGATTTGCTTTGAAATAAACAAATGTGTATCCGCCATAGCAGCGACCTGTGGAAGATGCGAAATACAAAGCACCTGGGAATCTACAGAGATGGCGTGAATTTTTTCACCAATGGATTGTGCGACACGACCGCTCACTCCTGTATCTACTTCATCAAAAATAATGGACGTAACACCTTGATGCTTAGAGAAAATACTTTTTAGTGCAAGCATAATACGAGATAACTCTCCACCAGAAGCTACTTTAGCAAGTGGCTTTAGCGGCTCTCCTGGGTTTGTCGAAATATAAAACTCCACTGAATCAATACCATCCTTAGTAAACTTAACAGAACCACCGCTCAGTTCGCTATCAGCTTGGTTTGGCGGTAGCTTTTCAAATACGATATTAAAGATAGTTTTAGCCATATAAAGCTCCTGTAGCTCTTGATGAATACTATCCGTTAATTCCGCAGCTAACTGCTTTCTAACCTCAGAAACATTTTTCGCTTCAACAAGCAAGTCCTCTGCTACGCTCGACAGTTTTTGTTTAATTTTTTCAACATGAGTATCCCGGTTCTCAATTCGATCAATTTCATCTTCAATTTGAGCTGCATACTCTAGAATTTCATCAACGCTTTGACCATATTTACGCTTTAAATGACTAATTTCATTTAGCCGTGATTCAATAAAATTGAGACGCTTTGGATCATACTCTAATAAATCGAGCTGCTGGCGAATACGATAAGACACATCTTCAATTTGATAAAAGCTTGATGATATGACTTCTGAAATTTCGCCATAGGTGTCTTCTAAATTCGAAATTTCTTCTGCATGGTTCATAGCTACACCTAGCCAATCTAGTCCTCTTTGCTCACCATGAAGAGCGTTATATGCATCCGTTAAGGACGTATAAATCTTTTCAAAGTTAGAAATTTTAAGGCGCTCATCCATCAGTTGCTCATCTTCATTTGGTTGAAGGTCGGCTGCTTTTATTTCATCAAGCTGAAATTGAATTAAATCTAAACGGTGGGCCATTTGCTGTTCGTTTTCTGTTAATTGTTCTAATTGTTTCTTTAACGTTGTATATGTAGCAAACACTTCTCGATATTCTGATAGTGCTTCTTCAACCTTCTGACCTCCATACTGGTCAAGAAGAATTAGATGTCGATCTTGGTTCATTAAGTCCTGATGCTCATGCTGACCATGAATATCCATCAGTGTTTGACCCACTTCACGTAAAATGCCAAGCGTGACTAGCTTTCCATTAATACGACAAATACTCTTACCATTCATGGTAATATCTCGTCTGAGTACCACCATGCCATCTTCAACTTCAACTCCCACCTGCTTCGCTTTTTCATAGCAAGGGTGCTCGTCTTCAATTAGAAATAACCCTTCGATTTCCGCTCGATTTGTTCCATGCCTTACAAACTCGGATGAACCGCGTCCACCAACAAGCAGATGAATGGCATCAATAATAATTGACTTACCAGCTCCTGTTTCACCTGTTAAAACTGTTAAGCCTTTTTCAAACGATACTGAAAGCTCATCAATGATGGCAAAGTTTTTGATTGATAGTTCTGCTAACAATCTGTTTCACACACCTTTACAACATTTCTAAGAATCGATCCGAAATCTTTTGGGTGTCTTCAGGCGTTCGACAAATAATCAAACACGTATCATCACCACAAATTGTACCTAAAATTTCTTCCCAATCTAAATGATCAATCAATGCTCCAATGGCGTTGGCATTACCCGGCAAGGTCTTCATTACCAGCATATGTCCAGCTGAATCAATTTTCACAAAAGCATCCATTAATGAACGCTTTAGCTTTTGTAAAGGGTTAAAGCGCTGATCTGCAGGGAGACTGTATTTGTAGCGACCATCCATTAACGGAACTTTTACTAAGTGAAGCTCTTTAATGTCGCGAGAGATGGTTGCTTGCGTTACGTTAAATCCTTGATTTTTTAAAATATCTACTAACTCATCTTGCGTTTCAATATCATTGTTTGTAATAATATCACGAATTTTAATATGTCTTTGCCCTTTGTTCATACTGGCACCTCACACTAATATGTATTATCTTATCTCTTATAGTATAGACGAAATGTTATGATTCTCTTCCACATCATGCTGACATTCAATTTGATTATACACCTTTGCGTATAAAGGTGTATAATCAAATTGCCAATGCTAGAATTACTAGCATTGGCTTTTGATGCTTGAAAAGAGACAAGAGCGTTAAGACTTTTTCTCTTTAAGTACAGAATGCGCTTGTTCAACAACTTCTTGAGCTGTCAGACCAGCAAGGTTCTCTCCTTGTTCTCTTTGCCCTTTCCAATGTAGGTGAAGTAAAAATTCAATGTTTCCATCTCCACCCGTAATCGGTGAGTACGATACGTTTCGTACATCATACCCTTCCTTGAGTGCAAAGTTCATCATGTTTTCAACAACTTCTTCATGAACCTTTGCATCTCGTACAATCCCTTTTTTTCCAACTTGCTCACGACCGGCTTCAAACTGCGGCTTCACAAGTGCTACCACATCACTACCTGATACAAGGAGCTGTTTTAACACGGGTAGAATTAGCTTTAAGGAAATGAATGAAACATCAATTGACGCAAATTCAGGTAATCCTGCTGCTAGGTCAGCTGGCGTAACATAACGAAAGTTCGTACGTTCCATTACAACCACTCGCTCATCCTGTCGTAGCTTCCAAGCTAGTTGGTTGTACCCAACATCTAATGCATATGACATTTTTGCTCCGTTTTGCAAAGCACAGTCAGTAAACCCACCCGTTGATGAGCCGATGTCAATCATAATACGATCTTTTACTTGTACATCAAACTCTTTCAGTGCTTTTTCAAGCTTAAAGCCACCTCTACTCACATACGGCATTACTGCTCCCTTTACAGTCAACGGTGTATCTCGGTCAATCTTTTCCCCGGGCTTATCTAACCGCTGTTCGTTCGCGTATACAAGACCAGCCATAACTGTTCGCTTCGCTTTCTCTCTCGTTTCTACCAAGCCTCTTTCGACTAGTAAAACGTCTACTCGTTCTTTTTTCGTCACTTCACTTCAAGCCTCTTTTGTATTGGTCTTACGAGTTTATTTACTCGATTAATTACTTCTTCGGTTGTTAAGTTGATTTCTTCTAATAACTTTGTTACGCTTCCATGCTCAATAAATTTATCTGGAATCCCCATACGATCGATGGCGGAATAATAGCCATGCTCTGAAGAAAACTCTAGTACTGCACTTCCAAACCCACCTTGCAATACCGCTTCTTCAACTGTTAAAACAGGACGATTTGATTTTAAAATGTTATGCAGCATCTGTTCGTCCATTGGCTTAATAAAACGTGCATTTACAACCTCAACTTGAATACCTTTTTTACTTAACGCTTCCGCCGCTTCCATAGCCATTGGAATGGTTGTACCAAACGTTAAGATCGTTGCATCTGTACCTTCTTTTAGCACTTCCCATGTCCCAATATCAATCGATTTTAGCTCGTCATCTAATGGTATGCCTAAACCATTCCCTCTAGGGTAACGCATAGCAATCGGTCCTGCTTCATATGTTAAGGCTGTATGAACCATGTGCTGACCTTCGTTTTCATCTTTCGGCATCATCAACACCAAGTTTGGTAAATGACGTAAAAACGCAATATCGAATACACCTTGATGTGTTTCACCATCTGCTCCTACTAAACCAGCTCGATCAATTCCGATAAATACATTTAGCTTTTGACGACAAATATCATGCACAACTTGATCGTAAGCGCGCTGCAAGAACGTTGAATAAATAGCTAAAAATGGCTTCATATTTTGAGTAGCTAAGCCAGCTGCCATCGTTGTCGCATGCTGCTCTGCAATTCCAACATCAAACATACGATCAGGAAATTCTTGTTGAAATGCTTCTAGCTTCGAACCAACCGGCATAGCAGGAGTCACTGCTACAATACGGTCGTCTTTACGAGCCATCTTTAAAACAGTATTACTCACTAATGCGCTCCATCCTACCGGTACATTCTTATCTTTAATAAAGTCACCAGACTCAATTTTATAAGGGCCTGGACCGTGCCACGCACCGCTAGTATCACTTTCTGCTGGCAAGTAACCTTTACCTTTTTTCGTAATAACATGAACGACAACTGGACCTTTTGTTTTCTTGGCATACTGAAGAGTTTCTAAAAGCTCTTCGTAATTATGACCATCCACCGGACCTAGATATGTAAACCCAAGGTCTTCAAAAAACATACCGGACACAACCATATACTTCAGGCCATCTTTAACTCGCTCCGCTGTGGCTGCTAACTTCCCTCCAACGGCTGGCACTTTTTTCAGAAATACTTCTAGCTCATCTTTTACCCAGTTGTATTTCCCTGCTGTACGAAGTCGTCCTAGTACGCTGTGAAGAGCACCTACATTTGGGGCAATTGACATTTCGTTATCGTTTAAAATAACCGTCATATCTGTTTTTTCATGTCCGATATGGTTTAGCGCTTCCAAGGCCATTCCGCCTGTTAATGCTCCGTCACCAATAATTGGGACAACATAAGATTTTGTTTTTTGCAAATCACGCGCAATTGCCATTCCCATTGCAGCAGATAATGACGTAGAGCTGTGTCCTGTTTCCCACACATCATGTTCACTTTCATCCCGCTTAGGAAAGCCACAAAGACCTTTGTACTGGCGAATCGTATCGAATTCGCATGCTCGCCCCGTTAAAATTTTATGAACATAGGACTGATGTCCAACATCCCATAAAAATTTATCCTTTGGGCTGTTAAATACTTTATGAAGCGCAACCGTCAGCTCAACTACTCCTAGGTTTGGCCCAATGTGGCCTCCTGTTGCAGAGAGCTTTGTAATTAAAAAGCGACGAATGTCTTCACTCAATGCTTCTAATTCTGTTATTGACATCTTTTTTAAAAAATCAGGACTTTTTATCGTTGTAAGATCCAATCTGGATCACTCACTTTCGTACTTGTTATAAAGTTACCTTAATACATTTTGTATGGTTTTATACTAATAGTCAATTATTAACACAGTTACTACTTATAATACCTTTGTCAGGTTATAAGTAAACATACCTCTCTTTAAAAGAAAACCGTGAAAAAATAGCCGCTAACACAAATGTGATAACGGCCACCAAAATATTGTATATGTCTTGCAAACCTATGCACTACGTCTTTGACATAGTAGTAAGGCTATTATAGCATAGGCAATATTGGGACTCAATCTTATTTTATCTCATTTATATAAAAAACAGGGCCATTACTTAACGATCACGCTTCGCCACGTATAGACAAATTTCTTCAAGCAACCCTGTATCCAACTTGGTTGTTTTAAGCGC
Organism: Priestia sp. KCTC 13724; assembly: GCF_056820425.1. NCBI lineage: Bacteria > Bacillati > Bacillota > Bacilli > Caryophanales > Bacillaceae > Priestia > Priestia sp. KCTC 13724. Next base: position 23,757 of record NZ_JBXDLD010000100.1, read on the forward strand.
ATCTAAGCTGGATTGAATATGATGATGAAGCTTTTGCTTTGCTGCTTCCATCCCAAGTAGAAGAGGATACGTCGTCTTTTCATTCTCCGTATCGCTTCCAACAGGTTTACCAATTGCTTCTTCGGACCCTTCAATATCTAAAATGTCATCTTGAATTTGAAAAGCAAGCCCTAAGTTAAAGCTGAACTTCTCTAGAAGCTCTAATTGTTCCTCAGTCGCTTCGCCTAAGATTGCACCTGCTTTCACACAAAAACTTAAAAGCTTTCCTGTTTTATGTATATGAATATCTTCTAGCTGCTGAAGAGTTAAATGTTCATGCTGCTGTTCTCCTTGCATATCAGCAACCTGTCCTTTAATCATACCTTCTGCTCCAGCTGCTTTCACAAGCTCACTTAGAAGCTTCACTTTTACTTCATCTTTTATTTCTAAGTCGTTTATAATTACCTGAAAACTGTTGGTTAATAGCGCATCACCAGCTAAAATCGCCGTCGCTTCGCCATACACCCTATGATTTGTTGGCTTACCTCTTCGTAAATCATCGTCATCCATGCTTGGTAAGTCATCGTGAATGAGTGAATATGTATGAATCATTTCAACTGCGCTTGCAGCTGCGAGCCCTTTTTCTTCATCATGCCCTAATGCTTTTAGCGTCGCAAAGACCAGCATTGGTCGCAGACGCTTTCCTCCAGCCGTTAATGAATACAACATCGATTCTTTTAATAGCGAAGGCGCTTGCAGATTCGTTACATATCCATATAGAAATGTCTCTACTTTACCTTTTGTAAACTGAATGTACTCCTGTAGCTGCTGTTCGCTCACGTCTATTCTTCCTCCTGAACAGTAAAATGTGCTAACGTGCCGTCTTCTTGCAAAATGCTCTCCATTTGTTTTTCAATTTGCTGAAGGCGATCATGACAGAATTTTGATAAAGACATCCCTTGCTGAAATTTTTCAATCGCTTCTTCTAACGGAATGTCGCCTTCTTCTAACTTATTCACAATTTTCTCTAGCTGATCCATTGCGTCTTCAAACGTCTGCTCTGTTTTGTTCGCCATTTTTATCGCTCCTTTATATCTGACACTTCACACTGTAATTGTCCATCTGTTAATCGAACTTGAATGGTATCACCTTTTGCCAATTGTTTTGTGGACTTTATTAGCGTCTGATCATCATCGTACACCAGGCTATAACCTCGCTCCATTGTTTTTAACGGGCTCAATGCATGTAGCTTAGAAGCTGTAGTTGCAAATAAAAGGTGTTGCTGTTTCATAATCTGTTGCATTTCTCTTTGCAATACTTTTGCTAGCTGCATGTGCTGTTCACGTGCTTGCTTAACTTTTTGCTGAGGGTGGTTACGCTGCAAGTTCATAGCAAGTTGTTCATACTGATTTTGCTTTCTTTCAAAAAATCTCTTGCTTTCACGATATAATGTATCGATAACGCGGTCAAGTTGTTGCTCTTTTTGTTCGATTAGTTTTTGTGGATAACGAAACGCATACGATTTTTGAGACTTTTCTAATCTTCTTTTACTGTGCTGAATTTTTTCATTCATCGCGCGAAGTAAACGAATATTCCGCTGTGAAATACGCTCTGAAATCTCAGCAATACTTGGTACCGCCAGTTCTGCAGCTCCTGTTGGAGTAGGTGCTCTTAAATCTGCTACAAAATCTGCGATTGTAAAGTCCGTCTCATGGCCAACAGCTGAAATAATAGGCAGCGCGGAATGATAAATCGCGCGTGCAACCACTTCTTCATTAAATGCCCATAGCTCTTCAATTGACCCTCCTCCTCGCCCAACAATTAGCACATCAGCTTCGTCTCGCTTGTTTGCTTCGTTAATTGCTTTTACGATTGAAGGAGCAGCGTTCACACCTTGAACGAGAGCTGGTATAACAATGATTTTAGCGATTGGATAACGCCTCTTTAGCGTTGTAATAATGTCGCGCACTGCGGCTCCTGTCGGGGATGTAATTACACCGATTGTACTCGGGTATTTAGGGAGATTTTGTTTGTGGGAAGCATGAAATAACCCTTCTTTTTCAAGCTTTTTCTTTAACTGTTCATAAGCTAAGTAGAGATTACCAACGCCATCAGGCTGCATTTCCTTTACATACATTTGGTAGTTTCCACTCGGCTCGTATACAGATATTTCGCTGCGAATTAACACTTTCATTCCTTCTTCAGGCTGAAAGGCTAATTTGCTGTTATGACCAGCAAACATGACCGCTGCAATGCGAGCATTTTCATCTTTTAAAGTAAAATACATATGACCTCTACTATGCTTTTTAAAGTTAGATATTTCACCTTTAATCCAAATATCTTGTAGATGAGGATCGACATCAAATTTCCGCTTAATATAGCGTGTTAATGCTGACACAGTTAAATAACGAACTTCACTCATAATATAACCTCCTTGTTTCTAAAAGGTTCTTCCCCTCTCCTTTTTAGATAAAGGAGAGAGGTACCCTATTAGATTGTACTCGGTTAACGAGATAGAGTAACAGCTACCTTCGATAATACGCCATTAATAAAGCGACCAGATTGATCATCACCAAATACTTTTGCTAACTCAATTGCTTCATTTATTGTAACATTTCCGGGAATTTCTTCTTCGTATTTCATTTCATATACCGCCATACGTAAAATAGTACGGTCTACCGTTGCAACTCGATCTAACGTCCATTTTTCTAAGTGGTCGCGTAGAATGCCATCAATCTCTTTCTGATTGTTTGCCACGCCTAACACTAATTTTTCTAAGAAATCGTCACCTTCTCCCTCTTGCAACACATTTTCCATCGCTTCTAATGGCTCAGTTTGCCCAAGATCGTGTTGAAATAAGGCCTGTAATGCTTTTTGTCTTGCTGTATGTCTTTTCATTATTTTGACTCCTTTATTTATCTACTTTCACTAGTATACCTAGATAATAGCACAATTTATTGTAAATCAAAGAAGGAATTTCACCCGTCATTACTATCTCATTTTTACGCGGCTTTTAATCATCCAACACTAGAAAGCGTAACATGGCGTCCTTCTTCATTAAGTGCTTTTCCGCCATGTTACACCTTCTAGACCAACTCATAAACACGAAAAAGACCGTCTATGTGACGAGACAGTCTTTTTCACTTTACCATAGCTTGTCTGGAAAAGAAATAACTAAAATTAGGAGTTACTCTTCTTCTTCAACTTCTTGCTTTTGCGTATCAAATTGAACGCCTACAATATGAATATTTACTTCATCTATTTCAATTGCTGTCATATTTTTTAACGCTTGGCGGATATTATCTTGTACCTTTTGCGCCACAACCGGAATAGATACACCAAACTTCATCATGCAGAATACATCAACTTTAATACCATTTTCAGTTAAATCAACTTTAACGCCTTTTCCATGGTTTTTCTTCCCTAACTTTTCAACGACACCTGCTGCAAAATTGCCACGCATAGCCGTAACGCCATCTACTTCTGAAGCCGCAATCCCTGCAATTACTTCAATGACTTCAGGAGCAATTTCAACTTTACCTAAGGAATTTGGATGTTCTTCCATTTCTAATACATGATTTTCGTTCATGTACAGCACCTCCTATTATTTATACTATACTACGAATTCATTACATCATGTAGCTCAAGAAATTTTGTATTGAATTCTCCACCTACAAACTGTTCGTGATTTAATAATTTCAAGTGGAACGGAATCGTTGTTGCAACTCCTTCAATAACAAACTCACTTAAAGCACGCTTCATTCGCTCGATTGCCTCTTCGCGAGTTGGTGCATGAACAATTAACTTCGCAATCATAGAATCATAATATGGCGGGATTGTATAGCCTGGGTATGCGGCTGAATCAACGCGTACTCCGTAGCCCCCTGGTGGTAAATACATTTCGATTGTTCCAGCAGATGGCATGAAGTTTTTCTCAGGGTTTTCTGCGTTAATACGACATTCAATTGCCCACCCATTAAATGTTACTTCCTCTTGTTTTAAAGGAAGATGTTCGCCATTTGCTACTTTAATTTGTTCCTGAATCAAGTCAACACCTGTTACCATTTCTGTTACAGGATGCTCTACTTGAATCCGCGTATTCATTTCCATAAAATAGAATTTATTTTCGCGATAATCAAAGATAAACTCTACTGTACCAGCCCCTGTATAGCCAACTGCTTGAGCCGCTTTTACAGCTGCGTCTCCCATTTTAGTACGTGTTTCTTCATTTAATGCTGGAGAAGGCGTTTCTTCAATTAATTTTTGAAGTCGGCGCTGAATACTACAGTCACGCTCTCCTAAATGAATCACGTTACCATGTGTATCTGCTAATACTTGAATTTCAACATGACGGAAGTCCTCGATGTACTTTTCAATATATACACCAGGGTTACCAAATGCCGTAGCAGCTTCTTGTTGCGTAATCGTAATTCCTTTTACGAGCTCTTGCTCCGTTCTCGCAACGCGAATTCCTTTTCCTCCACCGCCGGCTGTTGCTTTAATAATAACAGGGTACCCAATATCTTTAGCAATTGACATGCCATCTTCAACAGACTCTACGATACCCGTTGAGCCTGGAACAATTGGCACACCTGCTTCACGCATTGTTTCTCGCGCAATGTCTTTTGTTCCCATTTTTGTAATAGCTTCAGGAGTAGGTCCCACAAATGTAATATTGCATTCGCGACAAAGCTCTGCAAAATCAGAGTTCTCCGCTAAGAATCCATATCCAGGATGGATTGCATCACAACCTGTCGATGTTGCAACGCTCATGATATTTGTAAAGTTTAAATAACTATCTTTTGATGCCGTAGGTCCGATGCAATAAGCTTCATCTGCAAGCTGTACATGAAGAGCGTTGCGATCGGCTTGGGAATAAACTGCAACTGACTCTACGCCTAATTCTTTGCAGGCACGAATAATACGAACTGCAATTTCTCCTCTATTTGCAACTAAAAGCTTTTTAATCATGTTTTACCGCTCCTTATTCAGGCTTCACTAAGAACAGAGGTTGACCATATTCTACAAGCTGACCATTCTCAGCTAAAATTTCCACAATCTCACCTTTAACCTCTGCTTCAATTTCATTAAATAATTTCATTGCTTCAACGATGCACACAATGGAATCTTTTTGAACTTTGTCACCCACTGCAACATACGCATCGTCGTCTGGAGAAGATGATGCATAAAACGTTCCAACCATTGGAGACGTAATTTTATGTAGATTCTCATCTTTTGCTGGTGCTGCTTCTACTGGCTCAGCTGTTTTTGTTTCACTTACGGCTGCCGCTTGTGTCTGAGCAGCAGGTTGTGGTGCTACTACTTCAGGAGTTGATGAAACAACTTGTACAGGTGCAGCGTTCTTTGAAACAATTGCACCTTTCTTTTTCATTTTTACTTTTGCCCCTTCATGCTCATATACAAATTCTTCAATGGATGATTGATCAACTAATTTAATTAATTCACGGATTTCTTGAATTTTCAACATATTAAACACTCCTACTTCATGAAATAGAAATCTTTCTACTACTTTGCTATGATACGACAAATTGCAATCTTCATTCAAATTGCTTTGTGCGCATGTAAAAGAATAATCTACTCAAAATGGGTTTTAGAACTTACTACTATTTCCAATTATAATTGTATCGATAGAGAAATTACAATTGCAGAAAAACATTATAACCTAGTACTAATATAAGGCTATAATGATAATTATAACCCAATCACCTGGATAAATCCACGTTAAAATTCAGCTATCAGCCTAGTAAGAATCATAAAAAAAGCGATGACAATAGGCTTCATCGCTTTTTGAATTGATTTATTTTGTTGGTTGAAACTCAACTGCTACCTCTTTTTGCCCAAGCTCTTTTTTCACTAATTGAATAATTTCATTTGCTTTTGCTTTAGAATGCTTTTCAGTTTTCACAGTAATGTTAACCTCGCTACCATCAGCTCTTACCAGTGCATCTTCATAACCTTTAGACTTAATTAAAGTTTCAATGACAGCCTCTTTCTCTGCTAGCTCCGATAGCTGGTCGATTTTATCCATTGCTTTACTTACTTCAGTAGCTGATACGTTTTTAGAAGCAGCTACTTCCTGTAACTCTCCTTTCAGCTTGCTTCTCTCATCAATTAGCTCTAAGCGAAGCGCCGTAAATAATTCATCACTTTCTACATTTGATACAGTCGTTTTGCTCTCTGTAGTAGACTTAGCATTTTCCTTTTTTGTATCTTCTTTTGCTGGCTCTTTAGCATCTTCTTTTACAGCTTCTTTGTTCGTATTTTCTTCTTGTTGATCCACAACCGCTACGTTTGACTGAGGGCTTTCTGGCGTTGTCATATAATACACTGATAAAACCACTACTAAACTTAACATTGTTAATAACCAAACTGTTTGCTTTTTTAATAACATTTGGATTTCCCCCTTAACCTTTTTTAGGTAATACAGCAACTCTATGACTAGGCACATCTAAGGAGCGCGTGACTGCTTCAATAATCCATTTTTTCACTTCGATATTATCAGCCCCTTTCGCAACGACGAGGATACCTCGTATTTTCGGCTTTTCTGTTTTCACTACAACAGGCTTTTCCTGGTCACCACTTCTGACGATAACTAACTTTTCATCCGTAGAGATGTCTTCTACTTTTCGTTTTCCACCCTCACGATCTGTTTCGTCTGTCGACTGCTTTTGGGTCACCGTGTTTTTTTCATAAACTTTTGCCTCTGTTGCATCGAGGTTTACGATTACTTCCACCTTGCTTACACCATCAATCTGTTCTAATACGTCTTGTAACTGTTCTTCATATTTTTTTTCATAATCAGTAATCGCTGTGTTTTTTTTTGAACCAAATGCCGGAACATCCTCTTGGTCCTGTACAGTAGAAGAAGCTGGTTTTGCTTCATCTACTGTTGATTGCAACATACCCTTTGAACCGTTCATGAGCATAAACACCATGCCTGCTGCTAATAAAATACCCATGTAGACAAGCTTAGACGGCTTCTTATCATCTGATTTTTTTGTCAAGGAGAAAAGTCTTTTTAAAAATGATGATCCTTCTTTTTTATCATTCATGTCACGTTCACTCCTCCTCCAAGTTTACAATCATTTGTTTTTCATCTATGCCCCATTTAGCTGCTAGATACGTAGTAATATCCGTCGCTTCTTTTGAAGGTTCCTTTTCAATTGGTGTGGAGGTGTCAATGGAGATTTCTTTCACAACTGCCACGGCCTGTTCATCCTCAGGCTCTTCTGCACTCATCACAACTGTAATCGTTTTTATATTGTCGGCTTCGGGATCTGCTTCTTCGTTTTTCGTTTCAATGTGCATCTGATCAATTGCTACACCATACTGTTCCATCAGCTCCTCTTTTACCTCTGTCTCCATTTGGACAGCCATTTGTTCTAAAATATATGCACGTTGTGAAGCTTGTATTTCTTTTTTCTTACTTTCTATTAAATTTTCTACTCCTGCATCGTCACTAGCCGCTGACAATCGAATAGAATTAAACATTTTGTTCACGTCTACTTTTAAAATTTGAAAGACTGGCGTAACAATAATTAACATTAAAAGCAAGCCAATGACGAGCTTCGTATACTTTTGAAAGCCTGAACTAGGAAGCAGTAAATTTATAACGGTTGCTAGTAAAATAAATAGAATAATATTCGTAATCCAACTTGTTAGTGCTTGCATTTCTTCCCCTCCTATCTCACCATCATCGTAACGTTGCTGGCCGTAATGATGACTGTTAAACATAGGAAAAACATCAGTGAGACAATTGCCAATGCAGCAAAAATGTAAACAACACTTTTACTAATAATGCTTAAACACGAAATAACAGGACCACCGCCAATCGGCTGTAAAAGTGCTGCTGCTAGCTTATAAATAAGTGCTAGGGCTAATACTTTAATAGCTGGAAAAGCAACAATTAGAAGTAAAACCACCACTCCTGCTATTCCAACTGTATTCTTTAAAAGAAGTGAAGCTGTGATAACGGTATCTGCCGCGTCCGTAAACACTCGTCCCACAACTGGAATAAAGTTTCCAGTAACAAATTTAGCGGTCCGAATAGTAATTCCATCCGCCACAGCAGAAGTAGCACCTTGTACTGAAATGACTCCTAAAAAGACTGTTAAAAAGATTCCTAGAATACCAATGCTGACGTTTCGAAGTAGCTGAGCTAACTGTGTAACCTTGTACTGATCTGAAATAGTGCTCACAATGCTTAATAGTGCTGATAAAAATAATAGTGGCATGACTATATACTGGATGAGCATCCCGCTAATGTTCATTAAAAATAAAATGACTGGATGAAAGAAAGCAGCCGATATTACCCCGCCTGATGAAGCCATTAACGCCAATAATAATGGCACTAAGGCTAAAATGAACTTAGACATTGTTTCAATTGCGCCGGTTGCGTATGCAATGGCTACTTGAAAACTATTTAAAGCAATGATAATTAACACCATATAAACAAGTGCATATGCCACTTTACTAACAGCTTGCTGATTGAATGCACTTTGTAACGTTTGTAAAAAGACGCTGAATACGGTTAACATAATGAGCGTTCCCAGCAGTTTTCCATTTGAAATAATTTCATGAAGTAAAAACTTCACCAACCCGTTCAGCCATTCTTGAAGTGAAAACTCTTTGTCACCTTTTAAGAAGTCAACTAAACTACCTTTTTGACTTTCTGGTAAAAAGCCGCCATACTGAGTCAAGATATCATCCCAAAATTGCTTCACTTCGTCGATATCGAGCTGGTCTATTTGTTCATCTACTATTTCTTCTTGAGGCGCAGACTGAGAGGCTTGTACATTATTTGGAAAGAAAAAGAAGAGGAGCAAAAGGAATGCGAGCAATTTTCGTTTACTCATACACCACTTCATCTCGTCACCTCATAAGCTTAATAATTTAGGACGGTAGCATGGAAATAATTGTTTCAATAATTACTGTTAAAATTGGAATAGCCATTGATAAAATTAAAATTTTACCGCCCAGTTCAATTTTAGAAGCAATCGCACCTTGCCCAGCGTCCTTCGTAATCTGAGCACCAAACTCCGCAATGTAAGCAATCCCTATAATCTTTAAGATTGTTTCCACATAAATCATATTCACATGTGCATTCACAGAAAGTTTTTCAATCATTTTAATAATCTCGTATATCTGATCGATTAAAAATAAAAAGATCACGCAGCCTACAAAAACAACAAGTAAAAAGGCAATGGGCGATTTATGTTCTTTTAAAATGAGTGCTAAAAAGGTAGCCACTAAGCCTAAGCCCACAATTTGTATCATTTCAATGGCTAATCACTCCCTTAGCTTTGAAATAAAAAAACGGCTTTAATTTTTTGAAATAAATCTTCAACAATCGATGCAACCATAAACAAGATATAAATAAACCCTATAAGCGTTACCCAGTTCGCGTAATCTTTCTTCCCCATTTGCTCTAACACCGTAACGAGAAATGCTACAACAATACCGATTCCTGCTATTTGAAAAATTGTATTCATATCAATGTTCATCCCTAATTCCCCCAATCACTACATCAATAAAATGACGAGTAGCAATCCTGATAAAAAGCCCAGACTTTTTATCATTTTTTCATACCGATTTTGCTGTTCAAGTGCGTCCTGTTCTTCCCGATCCAAATGGTTAATAGCTAATAATATATGTTTTTGTTGGGAATACCGATCATGTTGTCCTAACGTTTCACCAAACTGCTTCAACACTTCAAGTTCTCCCTCTTTAAAGGCAAGCGCTTTTTTATGAGTTTGAAGAGCGTGCTCCCACGCTTCTTTGGCAGTGGTCATTCCTTGTGTTAAACGCTGTTCAAACTCCTTAAAAAAAAGCGATAACGGATTAGGAAATTGTTTTGAAAGCATATGTGAAATTTCATGAAGTGGGCGATTACTGTACATAATTTCTGACTCTAACGATCGTAGCGCTGTTTTCAATTGCCGAAGTTGCCTCGGCCTTTCGCTAAGCTGCTTGGCAACTTCAAAACCCGTGAACGTAGAAGCAAGCAAAATAAAAATAGCTCCTAAAATTTTCATTTCTTCGTCACCCTTTTTATTTCAAAGAATAATTCGACTTCAACGAAAGTGGCTTTCTTCCTCGGTCATAGATGGTTTTTACAGTTCCTGGACCATTCTCATTGGTTAATACGATATAGCGTTCGAATACTTCAAGTTCTATTAATTGTTTCAAGGAGGGACGTTTATTTAAATCAAATAGATCATAACCATGCACCGTCATAAACACTTGTACACCCGCATTGACAGCCTCTAACACAGCTTGACAATCTTCTTCACTTCCTACCTCATCCACAATTAATACGTTTGGACTCATCGATCGAATCATCATCATCATTCCTTCAGCTTTCGGACAGCTATCTAAAACATCTATTCGTGTTCCAAAAGTATGTTGTGGAACACCTTTGACACAGCCTGCGATTTCCGAGCGTTCATCTACGATACCCACTTTAACCGCTTCAATCTTTCGTTGCCTATTCCCTGTGCTCATCATTCTTGCTAAGTCTCTTATCATTGTTGTTTTTCCCGTTTGTGGGGGACCAATCAAAATGGTGCTAAGCCATCGGGATTGGTAGAGAAGAGGAATTAGTGGTTCCGCTATGCCAATCTGTTCTTTTGCCACTCGAATGTTGAACGACGTCACATCACGGATTACACGAACATGTCCATTTTCAGTAATAACTTTACCTGCAAGTCCTACTCGATGACCCCCTTCAATCGTGACATACCCTTTTTTCAATTCTTCTTCAATCATATAAATAGAGAAATGACTGAGCTTGTTTAAAATAAATAGCGTATCTTCTGCCGTTACCACATAGGACAAAAAGACTGGCTGACTGTCAATTGTTAGCTCAATTGGCCTTCCAATTCGAATGCGCACTTCCTCTAAAGTATCTATATAGCGCTGTATATATGGCTGTACATTGCGCTTAATGCCTTCTGGAAAAATAGCCACAATTTCATCTAGCATTGAAATCCCCTCACCTTTATACTCATTTCAATGTATGGCAAGCTTTTACTTGTTATGTCAGAAACTTCACTTAAATACCCCAATTAAAATTAAAAGGACGCCTGTACCGATGAGCACAAGCTTGCCAAAAGATAGTTGGTCAGCAACTGATACTAATCCAAGGCTAAATGACGTGATCATCACAATTGGCCCTACCAGCGCCAGCATTCCATTAATCATTAATGCTTTTTTGACATCATTATTCGTAAAAATTAAAATGGCTGCGATGAATTCAATAAAAGATGAGACAAACCGTAAGCAAGCCATCGTCAAAACAGTTCCGTTTATGTGATCAAACCAATGCTTCATAACTTCCTCCCACGTATTACATCATTTAGTACAACCTATGCAATCCGTAGACAACTTATCACTTACGAAAAAGAAAAGCATAAAAAAAGAAGAGATAATCATCTCTTCTTTTTTTATGCTTTATTATGCACGTGATACATAGCTGCTATCTGTTGTGTTGATAATTAATACATCGCCTTCATTCACGAAGAATGGAACTTGTACAATTAGGCCTGTTTCAACCGTAGCTGGCTTCGTACCACCTGATGCTGTATCACCTTTAATACCTGGTTCTGTTTCAGTAACTTTTAATTCAACTGTATTTGGAAGCTCAACACCTAGCGTTTCACCTTGATACATCATGATAGCTACTTCCATGTTTTCTTTTAAGAACTTTAGCTCATATTCAATTGCTGATGCTGGAAGTTCTAATTGCTCATATGATTGGTTATCCATAAATACGTGCTGATCACCACTTGCATATAAATACTGCATTTTACGGTTATCAATTTGTGCTTTTGCTACCTTTTCACCCGCACGGAATGTTTTCTCTTGAACAGCTCCAGTACGTAAGTTACGAAGCTTTGAGCGAACAAACGCTGCTCCTTTACCTGGCTTTACGTGTTGAAAGTCCATTACGCGCCAAATACCTCCGTCTACTTCTACTGTTAGACCTGTGCGAAAATCGTTTACTGAAATCATGAAAAAATCCTCCTACATCTTATAAAATAATAAGTTCTTTCGGTGAGTATGTTAATGACTCATTTCCTTCTTCTGTTACCACGGTATCGTCTTCAATACGAACGCCACCAAGGTTTGGTATGTAAATACCTGGTTCAACCGTTACAACCATTCCTGGCTGCAGCGTATCCTGAGACTTCACAGAAAGCGACGGGCCTTCATGAACCTCTAACCCCAAACCATGACCTGTAGAATGACCAAAATACTGTCCATATCCTTTTTCTACAATATAGTCTCTTGTTAAGGCATCGGCTTCCTTACCCGTAATACCCGCTTTAATTCCTTTCATGCCTCTTAACTGCGCCTCTAATACTGTATCATAAATTCCCTTTAGTCCTTCACTGACTTTCCCTACCGCAAATGTACGGGTAATGTCAGAACAATAGCCTTTATAATACGCACCAAAATCAAGCGTAACAAATTCTCCTGCTTCAATGACTTTTTCAGAAGCAACGCCGTGCGGTAATGCCGAACGATGACCTGACGCCACAATTGTATCAAACGAGGACGAAATTGCACCTTGCTTTCGCATAAAGAACTCCAGCTCATTAGACACTTGAAGCTCTGTTACACCAGGCTTAACGAAGGTCAAAATATGCTCATATGCTGCATCTGCAATTTTTGCAGCTTCCTTTAATATCTTAATCTCTGAGTCACTCTTTATCAAGCGTAAGTTTTCAACGGCAGTGGAAACTGGAATAAGCTCTGCTTTGACGTGCTTTTCAAGCTGTTGAAACTGAGCATATGAAACATGATTCTCTTCAAAGCCAACGCTTTTCATTCCAAGCTTCGTAATAACCTGCCCTACTTCTTCTAAGATTGGGCCTTTATGTTGCACAATTTCAAATCCCTCTGTTTGTTCAGCGGCCTGCTTTACATAACGAAAATCTGTGATAAATACAGCTTTATCGTTAGAGATTACTGCTATACCTGCCGAACCAGTAAAGTTAGTCATATAGCGACGGTTATATTCACTTGTAATAACCATACCGTCAACATTTAACGTATGAAACTGTTTGCGTAATTTCTCTATTTTCATCCTTCATTCCCCTTTCTTTTGCAACAGAGCAAGAATCGCTAACTCATATCCATAAATACCCAAACCTACAATTTGTCCTGCTGTGACAGGCGCCGTCACTGATTCGTGACGAAATGCTTCTCGCTTATGTACGTTTGAAATATGAACTTCAAGCACAGGAACTGAAATGCTTGCAATCGCATCGCGGATTGCGTAGCTATAGTGGGTGAATGCCCCTGGGTTAATGACAATTCCATCAAAGTTCTCGTCTGCTCCATGAATCCAATCAATAATAACTCCTTCATGATTAGACTGAACACATTCAATATGCACACCCTGTTGCTCAGCAAGCTGCTGGAGGTTGTGCTCTAACGTTTTTAAATTCTCTCTCCCATAAACTGCTGGTTCTCGAACACCGAGCCTATTTAAGTTCGGACCATTAATTACCAAAAACTTTCTCATGGACACTCTCCCTTGCTTACACAGCTATTTTTATCATTAAAATAAACCTTACGTTTTCTCTTTTTAGTTTATCATAAATCAAAACATTCACACTACTCATTCACAAGTTCTGGGTTATGTCTAGAACTGCTGTTTAGCTCTGCTGCCTCAAAGGAAATGGAATATCCGACAAATATCCCGTATAAGATGTATAAACAAATGGTTGTAATAATGGTATTAGACGTTAATTCTCCTATCATTTTCATGCTTGGAAACAACGGGTTGAGTAAAAGGAAAACGAGCGCCCAAAGCACTGCCCCATATGCAATACCAAACCATATTGATTTAAACTTTTTTAAGAGCACATAGTAAAGAAGCGCTACACCAATTGATATAATACCAATTATCAAAACGCTAACAATAAGCCCTGGCCAGCGATCTTTCCAGCTACCAAAAGCCCACGGCTGTAAAATCGTATTGGGATGAATTTCACTAAAGCTAAATAAATACGTAATGTATCCCATTAAGCTCCAAAACACTCCTCCTACAAAACCAATAACTACCACTTTAGCTAAGAATGAGCCTTCCTTTGATTGTATTTGTTGATGTGTCGACTTATTATCTTGTTTAGCTGTCATCTTCATCACCTCTACTGAATAGTATGAGCTGATCTTTACTGTTCTATTATAAAGTTGAACGTTTCTTAATGAGAACAACAGGAAAATTTTATCATTTCATGTGTGATATAGAAAAGTTTTGTCTAAACTAGATAACATACATCGACCTAGAGGTTTATTCGAAATTGCTGTAGAATATAAATTATTAAGGGGCAATTAGTCTGAGTTAGGTTGGTGTCTGAAATGTCTAAATTACAAAAAACCGCATACGGTGGGCAGGCTGTCATTGAAGGAGTCATGTTTGGCGGCAAGAAAATGATGGTCACTGCCATTCGTCGCAAAGATCAATCTATTGAGTATTTTCAATCTTCTCGGAGATCGAATCGTGTACTAACAGCGCTGAAAAAAATTCCGTTTTTAAGAGGAATTGCAGCGATTATTGAAGCAAGTGCAAACGGTACACAACATTTAAATTTTTCATCTGAACGTTACGATGTACATCCTAACGAAGACGATGTAATTAAAGAAGAAAAAAAAGAATCAAAACTATCCTTAATATTGGGTGTTGCAACAATTGGTGTACTTTCTTTTCTATTTGGAAAAGTGCTTTTCACTCTAATCCCAGTGTTTTTAGCAAATTTGACTCGTCCTATTTTCGCTTCCGATTTAGCACAAGTAGTGATTGAAAGCTTCTTTAAGCTTTTATTATTGCTCGGTTATATTTACGCGATTTCACAAACTCCGCTTATTAAACGCGTCTTTCAATATCACGGAGCAGAACATAAAGTCATTAATGCGTATGAAAACAATCAGGAACTTACGGTAGAATCAGTTCAAGCTCAGTCTCGGCTACACTATCGCTGCGGAAGTAGCTTCATTCTATTTACAGTTGTCGTTGGAATGTTTGTCTATCTCCTTGTCCCTACGGACCCGCTTTGGCTTAGAGTCGTAAACCGACTTGCTTTGATTCCCGTCGTGTTGGGTTTATCTTTTGAAGTACTACAATTGACCAATAAAGTTCGCCATGTACCTGTTTTACGATTCTTAGGTTACCCTGGGCTATGGCTACAGCTTCTTACTACAAAGGAACCTAAGGATGACCAAGTCGAAGTTGCAATCGCTTCGTTTCAAGAGCTTTTACGCATTGAAAATGAGGGAAAATCTGTAACCGGTGGCGAACAAGTAAGTTAAGACTGTTTTGCTTTCTTTTATCATTTTAGGAGGTGAACAAAATGAGGCGTCCATTCGTTAAACCACTTGTTAATTCATTAATTGCTTTAGGAATCATTGGGTTTATTTACACACTTGCAACAAATCCAACAAGCCTATTGCGCCAAGCAGGCTATATCTTTTTATTTATCATTTTGTTTTACTTAGTTTATCGGTTTATTATCCGTCCTGCCCAAACCAAAGGACAAGATAAAGGCTATCATCGAGCTGTAAAACAATCAAAAATACGCCAAAAAGAAAAAGAACGCAGCGGTAATAAAGTGGATATGAACGCTTATCGAAACGTCCAAAAACGTCCATCTGCTAAAGTTAACAAACCGTTAAAGAAGAAGAAAAGCAATACACATTTAACAGTCATTGAAGGCAAAAAAGGAAAAAAGAAAAACCGTGCCTTCTTTTAATGAAAAACTGCGCCTTACAAAGACGCAGTTTTTTCTATTTAATAGCACCATCTTTTTAAGAATAGCTCCGCTTTATTCTTGCCATAGTGAAAAAGCTGATGTTTCTGTTCGTCTGGTAAGGAAAATTCCGTAGCGAACACTTCACTAACTGGTAAAAAGATAATATTTCGCTCGTGACGTTTTGATATATGCCTTGCATCATGAGCGTCTTTCATTGTATCAAATAAAGCTGAAAACATCGCGATTGCATTTTTAATATTTTTTTTATCTTCTTCTTTTTCACGAGGGCTAAGCTTAATACCTAAAACAGGCCTTTGTTTACGCTTTTGATCATCGTCAAATAAAAAAATAGGAAAGTTACTTAATACCCCACCGTCCACAATGAGGCTTACGGGATTTGTCCGCAGCCTAACTGGCTCAAAAAAGTAGGGAATGCTACAGCTCATCCGCACAGCTTTTGCCACGGGAAATTTCTTTGGATCTATTCCATACCTAGGCAAATCATCGGGTAGTATAACGAGCTTACTATTTGTTAAATCAGAAGCAATGATGCGCAGCGATCCCGCTGGCAAATCACCAAATGTAACAATGCCTCTTGCTTTTAATTTACTTGCTATCCATTTTTCTAATTTTTCACCTTTATATAATCCTAAGTTCCAATAGAGAAGAAGCCACTTTGTTAAGGCGGATGGAAGAAAAGAAACGCGTTGATCTAGCAAAGACTTCACATTCATTTCATCCATCATCTCCATCATTTCGTCACTTGTATAACCTGCCACAATAAGAGCGCATACAATTGAGCCAGCACTTGTACCTGCTAGACGCCTGAAAATAAAGTCTCGCTCCTCTAAAGCTTGTAAGGCCCCAATTAATGCAAAGCCTTTAAGGCCACCACCTGAAAAAACGCCATCAATATACAGAAGTTCTCAACTCCTTCAGTCTGCCTCCTATCTACACTTTAGTACCTCTTTTATTAAATTATGCTAAAAATAAAAAGAGCCGTTCTAATCTAAATTAGACGGCTTTTCCAATATGCGTTATAGCTGTTGCTCTTCTTCATTTTTCTTTTGGACACTTCGCAAACCTTGCACACGCTCTGGATCTTCCTCAAAATATTGTACTAAATCACCGATTCTGTCAATTGAGTTCCAGCTTAGATGATGCTCAATACCTTCAACATCTTCATAAATATTTTCTTCATCTACACCGATAATACGCAGCAGTTGCTCCAATAGTTCATGGCGATAAACAAGACGCTTACCAATCTTTTGTCCTTTCGGAGTTAAAACAAGACCGCGGTATTTTTCATAGATTAAATATTCATCTTTATCAAGCTTCTGCACCATTTTTGTGACTGATGAGGGATGAACTGTTAAAGCATCAGCGATATCCGAAACCCTAGCATATCCTTTATCTTCAATCAGCATATATATTTGTTCAATATAATCTTCCATACTTGGCGTAGGCATGAAATCTCCCCCAATAAAATAATTATTATGTATAAACTAACGAAACACGCTTCTGTAAACTTTTAGTAATATACTGCTCAAAAAGACGAAAACTAACGATATACCAAAAGACATTCATGTAAAATCATACTATATAGTATAAGCAAATACAAGGAAATGTAGCAGCCATTTATTTCAACAGATAGAGTTTGGGACATAACAAAATGATTGCTTCTAAAACACGAACACTAGCTGTTCCCATCTCTTTGATTTGTCTCAACATGTTCGTTCCATTGCGCTACGGCCACTCGCTTTCCGCGGGGAGGAACCTGAGCTTCCTCGCTGCGCTGCGGGATCTCCGTTTTCCCTCTCTTTCCCGCAGGAGTCGAGTGTCCTACGCTTCATTCCACCCTTTTTCCAACATTGTTTTCACAATCAACCAAAAAACCTGAACGATTAAAAGTTATGAACTCTCAATCGTTCAGGTATAGTAAGGACTGAACTACTTATGTCTCAGTCTCTATCACTTTCTTATAAACCACACTTTAACTGAGCACCACAATTTGTACATGTGTTGCAGCCACCCATTTCTTCAACAGTTCCTTGGCGACAAACCGGACACGTATTTCCAATTTCAGAACCAATCGTTACATCGGTTGATCCTACTTCGTTGATTGTATCGACTAATACAACGTGTGGTTTTTCTGCTTTTGTTTCTTTTACTTCTTCATCAAATGTATTTTCTTCTGCTTTTAGCGTTAATACCTGAGCATCACGGCTACCGTCTACATAAACCGTACCGCCTTTTGCACCGCCTTTATATAAACGCTCGTACACTTTTTGAACTTGTTCAACTGTATAGCCACGAGGTGCATTTACCGTTTTACTAATTGAACTATCAATCCAACGTTGAATGACACACTGAACATCAGCATGAGCTTCTGGAGCCAATTCCATTGCTGAGATAAACCATTCAGGAAGGTTGTTTGGATCCGCTTCTGGATGTTGGTCTAAATATTCTTGAACGATATCTGCCTTTACTTCAATAAATTTCCCTAACCGACCGCTTCTGAAGTAAGAGAATGAGAAGTATGGCTCAAGACCTGTTGACACACCAACCATTGTTCCTGTACTACCAGTAGGTGCTACTGTTAGTAAGTGTGAATTACGAATACCGTGCTCTTTGATGCTTTCGCGAATGTCTTCAGGCATCTTTTTCATAAACCCTGTATTTGTGAAAGCTTCACGTAAACGATCCGTTTCTTCCTTAGTATCACCAATTAAGAATGGGAAGCTTCCTTTTTCTTTCCCAAGCTCTACAGACGCACGATATGCTGTTGTTGCAATTGTTTCAAATACTTGATCAACAAGTTCGTTTCCTTTTTCAGAACCGTACTCTGTTTCACAGTAGATAAGCAAATCATGAAGACCCATTACACCAAGACCTACACGACGCTCACCAAGAGCTTGCTTTTGATTTTCTTCTAAGAAGTAAGGCGTTGCATCAATAACGTTATCCTGCATGCGCACACCCGTTTCAACCGTTTGACGAAGTTTTTCAAAGTCTACTGTTTTCTTTTCTTTATCTGCCATTTGCGCTAAATTTACAGCTGCTAAATTACAAACTGAAAACGGTGCAAGTGGTTGTTCTCCACATGGATTTGTTGCCACAACATGCTGACCGTATGCTTGTGCATTTGTCATGTCGTTTGCATTATCAAAGAAGAAGATACCGGGCTCTGCTGAGTACGTTGCGCAAATATTAACTAAGTTCCAAAGCTCTTTTGCACGAATTTTACGATACGTACGAACCTTATTACCTTGTTTTTCCCACTCGCGAACATCTCCTACCTCATGCCAGTTTTCGTTGTAGTGTGCCATTTCTTCTTTCGAATAGCTTTCTACATCCGGGAAGCGAAGCTCGTATTCACCGTCGTTTTCAACTGCATCCATAAACTCTTTTGTTAAACAAACAGAAATGTTTGCTCCTGTTAAAAATTCAGAATTATGAACGCTGTACGTTCCACCAGTTTGTAGCTTTTCTTCAGCATCTGCAATAATTTTCTCGCTGAATCCACCAAGACCTGGAATTTGCTTATAATTGATAATTCCTTGGTACATGTCTTTTTCAGATTCCGTAAGCGGCGTAAATTTCAGCTTATCTTGGGCATGTTTTTTAATCATTTCATCATTTGTGTTTTCAATTAAGAATCGTAAAATGCGTGGATTTTGCATTTTAGAGATAATAAACTCAACAATATCTGGATGCCACGTAAATACCGTCCCTTTCGAGATACTTAAACTCTGCTTATAGCAGACGGACTAGACTATATCATCACCCTCAGCATATCCTGTTAGGGGTTGGGCACTTCGGGAGTTATCCCTACTCTACTTCTTTGCACTAGCAAATTTTCGATAGTCGTTGAACCTTCACCTTAAACGGTGCTTGGCTGCGGATTGTCCAATTCAATCAATTTTTAAGCATTCACGCTCATCGTTTCCAATCACGTTGTAGCTTGATTGACTCTAAGGATTTCCCCGCAATTCACCCAATTTTCTAGTTATTCATTTCTGAATAACGCGGACTAACATATCTATAAACTGTTGTTCTTTTCCATAAGTTTTTTCATGACATTGACGACAAAGGTAACTACTCAGATCCCTATCCAAAACCAATACAAATAGAGGTAATTGATCACGAATTACCTCGTAAAC
>NZ_JBXDLD010000101.1:0-8327 GCF_056820425.1 Priestia sp. KCTC 13724
ACTTTTTTGGCTCTAAACAGGAAAAAACATTAAACTGAAAATTGCGTCAACATTTATGCAACACTAGTGAGCGGAGGGATAAGATGAATACTGATAATACGTTATTAAGTACGCTAGGCATCGAAATAATTCACGCTAGCAAAGATTATGTAGAAGCGACCATGCCGGTAGATGAACGAACAAAGCAACCTTTTGGTTTACTACATGGCGGAGCATCTGTCGCATTAGCAGAGACAGTTGCTAGCTTGGGAGGGTTTTTAAGTATTGATCAAGAGCAGGAAATATGCGTAGGCTTAGAAATTAATGCAAATCATATTAAAGGAAAAAGAGATGGCGTAGTGACAGCTGTTGGTAAACCAATTCATAAAGGAAAAAAAACAGCTATCTGGGAAGTGGCGATTGTAGATGAGAAAGATGATCTAATTTGTATTTCCCGCTGTACGTTAGCAATACTGCCAAAAAAATAGCAAAAAGACAGGCTGTAAAAGTAAAAAAATTATAAAAGATATGGTGGATATCCTAATCATAGAGACATGCTTTGGAATATAGTAATAACAAAGCATTCTTTTTTTATTGTCCAAAAGAATATTCATAATATTATAAAATATCAATAGAAATAAACCTATCTTTTGCATAAGCGTGCTATAATTATAATAGCAGTCTCGTAGGCAGGTTTATTTAAAAAGGGGTGATAAAGATGAACAATTATGAACACTATGTCTTTATTGACTTTGAATTTACAATGCCCGAATACAAAGGGTATCCCAAAGGCTTTTTTCCTGAAATTATTGAAGTAGGGTTAGCTGCTGTAAGAAACCAAGAAATACAAGACCGCTTTTCTTCGTATGTTAAACCCACTAGTTTTCCAAAGTTAACGGATCGCTGTAAAAGTTTTCTGCACATTCAGCAGAAACACGTAGATGATGGAATTACATTCGAACAGCTAATTCAGCAGTTAGGTCAGTATGAAAGCAGTACAATTATCACTTGGGGAAACATGGATATGAAAGTGCTCAAGCAAAATTGTCAAAAGCAAGGCTTGAAGTTTCCTTTAAAAGGAAAAGAAGTAGATTTGTCTATGGAATATAAGCGTTTCTTTGGAGATCAAAATCAAACAGGTTTATGGAAAGCTGTTCAAGAATATGGAAAAGAAGGAACGGGTAAGCATCACTGTGCGCTTGATGACGCTATGACTACATTTAATATTTTTAAGTTGGTAGAACAAGACAAACGCTATTTACAAAAGCCTGAACCTACTACAATTGGTGATCGGGTCGACTTTTCAAAGTTATTAAATAAATTTGCATTATAAAAGCCAAGTCACCGTAATGTGAATTGGCTTTTTGTTTAAAGTTTATAATCTTTTTGCAGTTGTTCGAGGCATTCAATACTTCTTGTTGCATAAGAATTATCTTTTAAAGAGAGCTCATGTATCAGTGCTGTTAAAGCATTCTCTAATGAATCTTTATATTGTGGAATCTCAGTTGTATATGCTTTAACCATTGGTTTTGGAATATTAGCTTGCTCGTTAAAAGCTAATGCACGGCGTTCATGAAAGAATGGAACATCTACTTGTTGAGGGTTATGTAAATCTCCTTGTTGAGGATGTTTGATAACCGCTTTTACTCGTACTACATAATGCTGGTCGCGTACTTGTGTAATTTCTCCAATGTATTTTCCAGTTTTGTATAAAGCAGTTACAGAATCACCAATTTCTAAACTCATATTTATCTCTCCTTTAAGTAATGTTCTATTTATTATTATAAGTCATTATAGTTTAAAGTTCATAGAGAAAGGGTGAAAATGATGCAAGCGATAATCATGAATCTATATCTTTATTTTCCAGAAGATAAAACAGAGTATATTCCAGCATTTATATGGATGTTTGTGTTTTTTATAGGAGCATTTCTGACATGGAGGTTTGTTATTAAAGTTTCCAAAAAAGAAGAAGAGAAAATAAAAGAGCTAGAGCGAAAACATTCAGCAGAGTGACCGTTTGTTCAGATAATAATGCAAGCGTTTAAAAATGAAAGTTGCTGGACAATCTATGGGAAGGTGAACCATAAGGGAATCTAAGATTGGAGGGCAACATGAAGAAGTTACTACTAATTGGCTGCATACCATTAGTAATGTTAGTGGGCTGTGGTGAAAAAGACATTTCGAATAAAGAAGTGAAAGTATATAACGCTGATGGAGATAGCTTAGGTAATATAAAGCTAAAAGAAGTATCTGACGGCGTAGAGATTACGTATCAATTGAAAGGACTACCTCCTGGTGAACACGGTGTACATATACATGAAAAAGGCGTGTGCAAAGCTCCTACGTTTAAAACAGCAGGTAATCATTTAAATCCAGATGATAAAAAGCATGGATTACTTCACCCGGATGGTCCAGAGGCTGGTGACTTAAAGAACATTATCGTAAAAGACGATGGGACTTTTGATGGGACAGATATGGCCCCTGAAGTGACATTAAAAGAGGGGAAAGGCTCCCTCATTAAAACGATGGAAGGCTCTTCTATCATTATTACAGAAAATAAAGATGATGGTATGTCTCAACCAACTGGAGATTCTGGTGCGCGAATTGCTTGCGGTGTTATTAAGAAAAAACAAGAAAAATAAACCAAAAGGACGCCTAAAAGCGTCCTTTTTTTAGGTTAAGACAGAGCAGCTTTTAACTTCTTTAAACCTTCTTTTAGCTGTTCTCGAGGGCAGCCGATGTTCAATCGAATAAAGCCTTTCCCTTCAGCTGCCCCGTATTTCACACCGCTTTCAACAGCGATTCCCCCTTTTGTTAATAGCAAGTTATGCAAATCTTCATCAGACATATTTAAAGCTCGGCAATCGATCCATAATAAGTAAGTCCCTTCAGGATTAATCACTTTGAGGGAAGGTAGGTTTTTTTTAATAAAGCTTCTAGTAAAGTCAATGTTCTCTTGTAAATATGCTAGCAGTTCGTTCAGCCAAATTTCTCCATGTGTATAAGCAGCCTCTAGGCCAATTGTACCAAATGTGTTTAATGTGAAAAAGCCTTGTTTGTGCTGCTGTTGTTGATATTTTTCGCGTAATTCGTTATTTGGGATGATAATTGCTGAAGCTTGTAAGCCAGGAACATTAAAGGTTTTGCTTGGTGCTATGCACGTAATGGTACGATTTTCAGCATCTTCATTTTTAGGTGATTTTTAAATCTATCAAAGAGATTTAAATGACGATACGATGTCTTTATTCTGAATGCTTTGTCTTGAAAAAGTCAAAGAAGTTGCTGTCGAATGCTTAAGAGAAAAAACGCAATGCTTTTTAAATAAATGATAATAGCCCTGTCTTGTTGACAGGACTATATCTTTTTTAGTATTAGCTTGATAAGAAATCCACCATATAATTTCGGATATCGTCCGGGCACTCTTCCGGTAACAAATGTCCCGTGTCTTTTAACGAAATAAAAGTAGAGCTTGGCAAATCTTGTTGAAGCTTCTTACCTAAATGAAGAGGAACTACCCTGTCTTCTTCTCCCCATATCAACAAACTTGGTTTGTTAATTTTACGCAGATCTTTTTCTGATAAGTCTCCTTCTCGATCACGAATCATCTTTGATAATGACATGAAGATACGGTCGTCTAAAAACGGA
Source organism: Priestia sp. KCTC 13724 (assembly GCF_056820425.1). Taxonomy (NCBI): domain Bacteria; kingdom Bacillati; phylum Bacillota; class Bacilli; order Caryophanales; family Bacillaceae; genus Priestia; species Priestia sp. KCTC 13724. The sequence continues at coordinate 3,625 of NZ_JBXDLD010000101.1, forward strand.
GCGGTATACCCTTCAATCATTTCTTCATCAATAAGATCGTGGTTAAAAACGACATTTTGAAGGTTAGCTTTAACACCTTTGCGAGCTAGCCAAGTCTTGACCCATAAATAAAAAAATGGTAAATGCGACGACATAACGAGACCAGAATGCAATCGTCCTAGATAGGCAGAGCTACAAAGTAAAACTAGCTTGGATACGTATTGTGGCTGTAACTTAGCGATGTTTAAGCAAATTTGACCACCCATTGAGTGACCAGATAAAATCACTTGTTCTAACTTTAAATGCTCAATGATTTCTAAAACAGTTTTTGCTAAATTTTCATACGAATAGTGAAAAGTTAGTGATTTTTCACTTCGACCAAATGGTGGTAAGTCTATTGCAACAATTGAGAATTTCTGTTTCAATAATGGAATGAGTCTTCTAAAGCTAAAGCTAGATGATAGAAATCCGTGTATGAATACAATTGTTGGCTTTTTAGGGTCAAAATGATGTAATTCATAATATACGTGTACATTGTTAAATGAACGATAGTGTGCTGTCTCCGTTTGGATCATTTGTTTCTTCACTCCAGCTATCTTTTTTAACAGTTTGCCCAACTATCTTATTTAGTTACATGCAAAATATAGAAGATGAACGTCAAATCTCAATGACTTATGAAATTTGTTATAATGTAAAAAGTGGGAATATTTGATTATTTTCAGGAGGTTATTTACATGTTTTTAGATGAAAAAGAATTAGAAATACTTGAGATTTTAGAAAGAAATAGTCGAATTTCAATAGATACAATTGCTAAGATGGTTGACCTACCCCTAGATGAAGCGACGCTGATTGTAAAAAAATTAGAACGTGAAAAAGTAATTGTTCAATATTCTACCGATATCAACTGGCGCCGAGTGGATGGGCATGAAGGCGTAACGGCTATGATTGACGTTAAGGTAGCTCCTAAAAGAGGCGTGGGGTTTGATGAGATTGCTGAAAGAATTTATCGATTCCAAGAAGTTAAGTCTGTTTATTTGATGTCTGGAGCTTATGATTTATCTGTTATTATCGAAGGGAAATCAATGTCTGAAGTAGCATTCTTTGTTTCGGAAAAACTTTCAACATTAGATTCGGTATTGTCCACAACGACGCATTTTATTTTAAAAAAATACAAACATGACGGAACGATTTATGAACAAGGTGATGAAGACCGTAGAATCGTGGTGTCTCCGTAATGAAAGAACGCTTGTCTAAGACAGTACAGAGCTTACAACCATCAGGAATTAGACGTTTTTTCGATTTAGCAGCGAGTATGGATAATGTTATCTCTCTTGGTGTTGGGGAGCCAGATTTTGTTACATCGTGGTCCGTACGCGAAGCCAGTATTTTATCACTTGAAAGAGGCTATACATCCTATACAGCGAATGCAGGTTTACTTGAGCTTCGTCAAGAACTAATGAATTATATGAAAAAGCAGTTTGGCGTTTCATATGATTATCAAAATGAAATTTTAGTTACGGTTGGAGGTAGCCAAGCATTAGACGTGGCAATGCGTGCTATTATTAATCCTGGTGATGAGATCATTGTTGTAGAGCCAAACTTTGTTTCATATAGTCCACTCATAACGTTAGCTGGAGGTGTTCCAGTTCCTGTTGAAACAACGGCAGACACGGAATTTAAACTGCAGCCAGAACAGATTGAAGCGGTTATTACAAAACAGACAAAAGCGCTCTTGCTTTGTTCTCCCAATAACCCAACAGGTAGTTCATTAACTAAGGCGGAACTTAAAGCAATTGCTGATATTGTCATAAAATATGATTTATTGGTTATTACAGATGAAATTTATGCAGAGCTAACCTACGACGAACCATTTACATCGATTGCTTCCATTGGTGCAATGAGAGATAGAACCATCATTGTCTCCGGCTTTTCAAAAGGTTTTGCAATGACAGGCTGGAGATTGGGATATATTTGCGCACCAGTAGATCTGTTACAAGCCATGTTGAAAATTCATCAATATACTATGATGTGTGCACCAACAATGGCCCAATACGGAGCAATTGAAGCGCTGAAAAACGGGTCACACGATGTAGAAGAAATGAGAAAAAGTTATCGACGAAGACGGAATTATATGGTCAAATCATTAAATGAAATTCAGCTTTCGTGCCATACACCAGGAGGGGCTTTTTATGTGTTTCCATCCATAAAAAAAACCGGCTTAACTTCTGAGCAATTTGCTGAACAGCTTCTCTTAGAAGAAAGAGTGGCAGTGGTGCCAGGTAGTGTTTTTGGGCTAGGAGGAGAGGGACACGTACGCTGTTCTTATGCTTCTTCCATGGAATCCTTAGAAGAAGCTATAAAACGTATTGGCCGTTTCATGCAAAATAAGTTATAATAGAAGAACCATGCTAATGAGCCATGTCAAAAGTTAGCATGGTTTATTTTTTGCGGATAGAATCAATTTTCTATTTATAATTTAAGGGAAATATGGGAAATAATAAAGTATAATAAATATAACTAGTTTTTGATTCAAAACGTGAACTGTGCTATAATTTTAAATTGGCTATAATGATGAAAATAAAAGGTATTTAGGAGTGTTCATATGTCAAAATTTGAAATCGGTACTGTTACAAAAGGAAAAGTAACGGGCATTCAACCATACGGTGCATTTGTTGCATTAGATGAAGAAACACAAGGTCTAGTTCATATCTCAGAAGTTAAACATGGCTTCGTAAAAGATATCAACGAGCACCTATCAGTTGGTGACGAAGTAAACGTGAAAGTTTTATCAGTAGATGAAGCAACTGGTAAAATTGGTTTATCAATTCGTGCTACAGAGCCAGCTCCAGAAAAAACAGAAGCAGCGCCTAAAAAGCAAGCAGCTAAAAAGCGTCAAGCAACTGTACAACACACTGAGTCCACTCAAGGATTCAACACATTAAAAGAAAAATTAGAAGAGTGGATTGAGCAATCAAACCGCGAAGATCTAATTAAAAAATAATGTTTAAAAAGCGCACTGCAGTGCGCTTTTTTCTTAATGGGTTGTTCTTGGTTCAGTACGCTCTACCTCTTCAGATGGTTTAAATAATAAGCCTAAGTTAATTAAACCAGCGATTCCCACTAATCCGTATACAATGCGAGAAAGGGCAGCAGATTGTCCACCGAAAATAGCTGCTACTAAATCGAATTGAAAAAATCCAATAAGTCCCCAGTTAATTGCTCCAATAATCGTTAATACTAACGCAAATCGTTGAACACCACTCATCTATTCTCCTCCTTTCTTTTTTCTTTTTGTATTCACTCATTAGCTTTAGACGTTTAAGAAAAAATATTCGTGGAAAGAAACAAAGGAGAACATAGGCAAAAACGTTAGATAAATGCAGAGTGAAAAGAAGGGTTTTCGGAAATAATCTGTGAAAAGTCACTTTGCTTTACATCTTATTTATCGTTGTTCATAATGATGATTATTAGGAGGTTTTCTTATGAAAAATTTCACTTTTTATAATCCAACAAAATTAATTTTTGGTAAAGGCCAATTAGAACAATTAAAAACAGAAGCAGCTCGCTTCGGTAAAAAAATATTAGTCGTATACGGTGGGGGAAGCATTAAACGAAACGGTTTATACGACCAAGTAATGAATGAGTTAAAAGAAATCAATGCAGAAGTATATGAGTTAGCGGGTGTTGAGCCCAACCCTCGTTTAACAACAGTAAGACGCGGAATTGAACTTTGCAAAGAACACGATATTGAGTTCTTGTTAGCAGTAGGTGGAGGAAGCGTAATTGATTGTACAAAAGCAATCGCTGCAGGTGCTAAATATGATGGCGATGTGTGGGATATTATTAATCGTGACGCTGTAGCGAAAGAAGCTCTTCCTTTTGGAACAGTTTTAACTCTAGCAGCAACAGGTTCAGAAATGAATGCAGGTTCTGTTATTACAAATTGGGAAACAAATGAAAAATACGGTTGGGGAAGCCCTGCTACATTCCCACAGTTTTCTATTTTAGATCCTGTTAACACATTTACAGTACCACAAAATCAAACTGTTTACGGTATGGTTGATATGATGAGCCATGTGTTTGAACAGTATTTTCATGATGCAACAAATACACCGCTTCAAGACCGCATGTGTGAAGGGGTTTTACGAACTGTTATTGAAACAGGCCCTAAATTAATAAATGATCTGGAAAATTATGAACTTCGCGAAACAATTCTATATAACGGTACAATTGCTCTAAACGGCATGTTACAAATGGGTCACCAAGGTGACTGGGCAAGTCATAACATCGAGCATGCAGTATCAGCTGTCTATGATATTCCTCATGCAGGTGGTTTGGCTATCTTATTCCCAAATTGGATGAAGCATGTTATGGATGAAAACGTAGAACGCTTCAAGCAAATGGCTGTACGCGTATTCGACGTCAAGACAGAAGGTAAAACAGATAAAGAAGTCGCTCTAGAAGGTGTTGAAAAGCTTCGTGAATTCTGGACAAGCTTAGGTGCTCCAACGCGCTTAGCTGATTATGAAATCGGTGAAGACAAATTAGACCTTATGGCTGATCGTGCAATGGCTAAAGGCGAATTTGGTCGTTTTAAAAAGCTAAATCGCGATGATGTAATGGCGATATTACGCGCTTCTCTATAATAAAAAAATGGGGCTGTCCAAAAAGTCAGTAAAAGCTGATTTTTTGACAGCCCTCTTTCTGGATTTTTTTTTGAAAAA
>NZ_JBXDLD010000102.1:0-20172 GCF_056820425.1 Priestia sp. KCTC 13724
CTTTTTTGGCTCTAAACAGGAAAAAACATTAAACTGAAAATTGCGTCAACATTTATGCAACACTAGTGATAAATAAGCTATTATTTATTTTAGGTACAATTGTTTTCAGTTCAATTAAATCATCTATTACGATATCAGCCTGAGCTAGTTCATGCTCTTGTGCAAAATCGAAATTACATCCTACTGCAATCAAATGATTATTTTTGGCAGCGTTGATATCGGACAGACGATCTCCGACTACTGCCGCTTGTTTTATATCGTATTTTTTTATAATTTTTTTTACTAAATCACTTTTGTCTAAGGTTTCTATTTGTTCAATACTAAATGTTTCAGTAATCCAATTATCCAAACGATAATAACTTACAATGGCTTCTAAATAATCCTTTAAGCCATTACTAGCTATGTAAATGGAACAACCATTCTCTTTTAAATAACTAAAAATCTCTTTTACATTAGGATATAGAGCACCTTTGCCCTTTTGGATATTCTCAATTAATCTATTCAAAAAATAAGCATCGGCTTGCATTCTTATTTCATTCGAATGATTAGGTAATAAAGCTTCCCATACTTTCGGCAAAGGTACCCCCATAATGTTACGATATTTATCAATAGGCGTCTCAGCATCCCATTCATTTAGTAAACGTAAATGATTAAAGGTATCATCAAGTGATATCTCTAAAATTTTATCCGTTTGAAACAACGTTCCATCCATATCAAAAATCAGTGATTGTATCATTACTCCCTCTCCCTTTTTCACAATTAAAACCTAACCTCTTATTCATAATACCATAAAAAGTAAATTAAACTTTTATAAACCAAGTACAAGTTCGTTACATTGCGCTACGGCCACTCGCTTTCCGCGGGGAGGAACCTGAGCTTCCTCGCTGCGCTGCGGGATCTCAGTTTTTCTCTCTTTCCCGCAGGAGTCGAGTGCCCTACGCTCCATTCCACCCTGTTTCCAACATTGTTTTCACAATCAACGAAAAAACCTGAACTCTCAACCGTTCAGGTTTATCATTGGCTGAATTACTTATGTCCCACCCTCTTTTAGTATTCATCTAAATAGCCATAAGATTCTTTAAATAAGATGACTGTGGTTGTTTAAGGTTTGAAGCTTCCACTTTTGGTCCTCATGGATAAAGGTTGTGATGCTCGTGTTTTGCAGGGCCGTTTTTCCTGTGCCGTGCTCTCCGTTTGTTACGTAGTGGATAAAGGTATTGATGATGGCTCCGTGGCTGACAACGACTACCTTTCTCCCTTTTGATTCTTTCATAATTTCTGTTAGTCGTTTTAAGAGTCGATCTTGAATGACTTCTAGTGATTCCATATTGTATAAAGCTTCGCTTCCCCAGTTCGTATCATAATTGGGCACTAAGTCTCTTAATGAAGCAACCGGCTTTCCTTCCAGCTGACCAAAAGAGCGCTCTCTCAGCCTTTCGCATGTTTCAATGTCATTAATGCCCGATGCAGCTGCAATTGCTGCAGCCGTATCGTATGCTCGCGTTAAATCGCTTGAATATAATTTTTCAATTCCTTCATTCTTCAAAAATTGTGCAACTTGCTGAGCTTGCTTCATACCTTGCTCATCAAGTCCTATATTGCGCTGCCCTTGAATAAGGCTCTTTTTATTCCATTCAGTTTGTCCGTGACGAATTAAGTACAGCATACTCTCACTCCCTTTTTAACTTTATTATAAATAAAGTTTGAGGGACATTCAGATAAAAAGTTTACGTCAATCAGGATTACATGATGCTTTTCCATAGCGAAGTACATCAAAGATAGCTTGGCTGCGGGGTCTCAGGTTTCCCTCTCTTTCCCGCAGGAGTCGAGTGTCCTACGCTCCATTCCACCTTGTTTTCACAATCAACAAAAAACCTAAATGATTAAAAGCGATGAACTCTCAATCGTTTAGGTTTACCATTGACTGAATTACTTATGCTCCAGCCTCTTTTGTTAATAAGTGCTAATATTTAGTTCATTTAAAAAGGTAACAGCAAATGCTTCACATGCTAGAATATCTTCTTCCGTCTCAGGAGCCATTTCAACTTTTAAACCGGCTTGAACAATATCCGCTCCACACTTTTTCAATCTTTCTTCAAGTAGGTCTACCGCCGCACAGAACTCTGGATAAACGCGATCCCCAGAACCAAAAGCAGCTGCCTTTTTACCAGTTAGATTCATTTCATCTAAATCGTCATAAAAATCTTCTGCTTCATAAGGTAAGTCTCCGTTACCCCACGTATAAGCTCCAAGTAGAATACCATCGTACGCTGATAGGTTTTGTACATCTAATAATTCAAGCTCTTCCATATGTACCTCATGTCCTGCATTCTGAACTTTATTTTTCAGAAGAACTGCTATCTCTTCTGTGTTACCCGACATACTTGCATATCCAATTAGAATTTTCGCCATTTCTTTACTCCTCTTACTTACATTTAAACAATTTGTGCATAAATTGCATCCACTTTATCTCTTATCTTTTGTAAGTTAAATCGCTTGCTAACCATCGAATGGAATAATTCTCGGTTTTGTGTATCAAATGCTTCGTTAATCTTAAAGTTCAAATGATTCATTTGAAGATCTACATCTAATATTGAACAGATGACTCCGCTCAGATATAAATCTTGAAGCTCTTCAGTACTTATGAAACATTGAAACTCTCGATTGACATCCATCAACGAATGCCAGCCTAACGAATCAATATATTTCCGTTCATCTGTAAGCGTCCATACATCTCCTTGGTGGAAGGTAATGACGTGTTGATGACTTTCTCCAGGACAACAACAGCTTACTTCATGACTAAATGCCTTTATTACCACTAAATGTTTATCCATTGATTTTTCTCCTTTTCTATTTATACATTTCAACTGAGTCTCTTTAAGTTTGTCTTATGTTCAAAAAGCTTATTATTTTCAATCAGTAATTGATAATTATTATCAGTTTATATGATAACGATTATCAATGTCAACTATGCTTTTTCAGATAAACAAAAAAACATGCATATGTCGTCATATACATGCTTTTAATCTCTCTTTAAAAATTGATAAACGGCTTCATCGACTTCTTTGCTCTCATGTAAATTTGAGTGCGACTCATGGAATGTCTGAAAATGAATATGTTCGGTAAATGAGTCAAGTCCATATGCACTTTCAATCGTTACAACGCCATCCGTACCATCGCCAATATCTCCAGCTCCGGAAAATATATCAATATGTTGTGCAAAATCTTCTTTCCTAGCATGCATGTCTCTTAATGCAGCGGAATGAAAAACTAAATCACGAGCTCCTTCAGACGCCTGGTAATTCTTTGCACGTGGATACATTTCCATTAGTTCACCATAGTCTAAGCCTTTTAATGGGGAACCAAGTGTTACAAGCTTATGAACATCTTTAGGTCTTTCTAAGCTAACGGCTGTAGCGGTTAAACCACCCATACTATGACCTAATAAATCAACAGAGGAAATATGATACATCTTCTTTAGGTCATCGATAATACGCCCAACCCATTTCGTCTGCTCTTCAAGACTTGCATCTGCCTTTTTAAAGACAACGTGTACCATAGGTAACTGTCCCGCTAACTTTCCTTTTTGTTTCCACTGTACTGTTCCATCACTTCTCACGATACAATATGCTGATTTTTGTCCCCAGTTGTTTTCTTCAAATCGTTTTATCATCGTTCCTAAGCTATTTTGACTTCCTAAATATCCATGTATAAACAAAACAGGTATTTCTCCCGACGAACTTGCCCGCTTTGTTTGGGACGAGAAGATATACCAGCAAAAAGCTACTAATAATATAATGCTAAGAAGCAAAATGAATATTCTCAAGCTGCTAGCCTCCGATCGTGCCTTTACCATATTATTTCTCTAAAAGATTGTATCCCTATATTAGCTGTCTCTCGTTTGTTAGTCAAAAAATTTCGCATGAATCTTTTGTTGATATTGACGATAAGAAGGAGAAGACATCATGCCTTTTTGCTTCATGATTTGCTGTAGCATTACTTTTTTTTCTGTTAGCTTTTGTTCTACTTCAGCTTTTTCATCACCGCTACAAACAGCTGCCAGCTGTTCAAGCGTAAGGACTTCCTTTTTCAGTTGCTTCTCATCTGAAACCATACCAGCATTTTTCATCATCCGATATGCTTGACGCAGCTCTTCTGGAATATGACTCAAGTCTTCTAGCTGCAGCGGCTTTCCTGTTCCTGGTAAATCATTAAAATCACCATCGTTAATCGCTTGTTTGATTTTTTCTTCTGCGATAATATGAGCAATATCCATATAAGTCCCCCTTTTATATACTATCGGCCAGTTATGACTAATTTATAAAAAAAAGCTCCTTATATCAAATAAGGAGGTGAAAAAGTTGTTCAAAGGTCATCATTGTTATGCCTATAATTTAATAAAACCACATTATGATAACGTTTTCAAGTTTTTTCAAAAGAAAGAATGGCTTTCACCACTCTTTTTTCACATCTTTCTCTAGCATTTTATTTTATGCTATTCTGTGTCTGATCGTGGAACTAAAATTTCCCCGTTCCCTTCATTTTTTCTACAATCATTTGTAAAATCGTATTCGTTAATTTGCTAGTTTGATACGGTTTCACTAAATAAGCATATGCTCCAAATTCCATACCTTTATTTTTTTCATCGAGAGCTGACGAAATAAAAATTGGAATATGCTCAGTATTTGGATCGTCTTTCAGCGTCTTTAAAATATCCCACCCGTTCATCTCATGCTCGTGTAGCATAATATCTAATACAATAGCTTCTGGCGGATTAGCTTGTATCGCTTCTATTGCAGCTTCGCCTCGATCGAAATGTCGAACGTAAAAACCGCTTTCTTTTAGCTCTACCTGCAGCAGGCTTGCTAAACTTTTATCATCTTCAATAATGATGATGCTGCGCTTTCCGTCTTCTTTTTCTTGCTCAATTTGTTCAACAGAATGAGTTGGCATTAAAGGCAAGCTAACCGTGAATGCGCTTCCTTTTTTCCATTCTGAATTAACTTTAATCTCACCCTGGTGTGATTTAACGATTTCTTTTACAATAGAAAGCCCTAATCCTGTTCCACCAATTTTTCTCATATCCGAATTATCAACGCGATAAAACTTTGTAAACAGCTTATTTATTGCTTCTTCTGGAATTCCAATTCCTTCATCTTTAATAGCAAATTTTTATAATATCGATTAGCAGACTCTGTAGTTCTTTTGTATGCCAAGTTGACTGTGGATGTTCAGAAATATGATCCAAAAGCTCTGTTGATACTTTTCCTAAGTATTCAAGTCCAATGGTTTGAGATGTACCTGCCACCGAATGCAAGAACCGTTTTACATCTTGGTACTGCACGGGTTGACTTTTTCAAACCATTCCTGCAACTGCTTGCGTATATTCATTAGCAAAGCTACCTGATATTTTTCCATTTTAGACAACACCTTTTTTATTTTTTCATTCAGCCACATTTAAAAGTATTAACGTTAAACTATACTTTTTTACCTTTTGTTAGTTATAAAGACCTGTTAATTTCCAAACTATTACTCTAGAGAATATACCTCATTTTATAATTGCACACAACCTATTTAATCGATTAAAATAAAGGGTTATCGTTGACAATAATTGTTTCATTTGTTACGGTAATTAACGTTGTTTATTTTATAATACGAATAATATATCCTAGTCATAGATGATAAGAAGAGCACCTCAATTCTTATTTGTATGACTAATTATTTAATCTATAACTACTACGCTTTTTCCACTACTATCATTTTTCATTATTCCTAAAATATAAAATTAGACGAAAGGAGATTACATCAGTGTTAAGTGCATTTGCTCCATCAGAACCCAAAGATGCGGAAGAGTTACAGGAAACATTAGATGAATTAGAATTTCAGTTATATCGAATGCAGGATAATTTGAAAGAAATTGCTAAAAAATACGAGGTCATTGGTGTTGATCAACCTGAAGAAAATGAGTTAGTTATTGTATCGGCACAAAATGACGGAAATGAATGCAAAATTATGATTAACAATTGTCATAAAGCGTATAAAGGCGTTTGGGATTTTGCTATTCATGGCGTATATGAAGACGACCATACCATTCATATTGGCGATATTAAAGGACCTGCTAACAAAGGTTATGGTTCTATCTGCATGAACTATTTAAAAGAAGTAGCTCTTGATCAAAATATACACACTATCAAAGGTGATATCGCAAAGCGCGATTGGGACCATGTTAATCGATTGGTTCATTTTTATGAAAAACACGACTTTCACGTTGAAATTGACTATAATAACCAATGTGGTGAGATTGAATGGACCCCTTAAATAAAAAAAACACATCTGCAACAACTCGTTAATTAAACGGCTGTCGCAGATGTGTTTTTTATTATGCATGTTGTAGATAATAACCTAAGCTTTGTTTAACGCTATCTAACGCAGAGCCTTCACATTGATCTTGCTCAATAATCCACCATTTAACATCCATACTTTCAGCTTGATTAAAAATGGCAGTTATGTCCACTCCTCCAGTTCCAAGAGGTGCAAATAGCTGCTTGTCATCTGTCGTCATGTCTTTTAAATGAATTAAACGAGCGCGATCTTGATATTTCTTCATCCATTCAACAGGATTTTCTCCTGCTTTTGTAAGCCAATACACATCAAACTCTACGCCTACATTTGTTTCATCTAAAATCGTTTCAAGAGCTGACTTGCCATTTGGTAGCTCCTTTAATTCAAAGTCATGATGGTGGTAATAAAGCTTAATACCCTCTTTTGAACAGCGACCCTCCGCGTGATTTAGTACGCTGATTAGTTGTTTATAGCCATCTTCTGTTTGTCGCTCTGGCAGTAAATACGGACATACAATCGCTGTATTACCAAGCTCTTTTTCAAACGCAATAACACCTTCCAGGTTCTCTTCAAGCTGTTCTAACGAGATATGACTAGCTGCAACTTGTAAGCCTACTTGCTCTAAAAGCTCCCTTACTTCTTGTGCTGAATATCCCCCATAACCTGCAAACTCTACGCCTTCGTAGCCTAACTCCGCCACTTTTTAATCGTACCCTTAAAGTCTTTTTCTAACTCATCTCGTAGCGTATAAAGCTGTACTGCTACTGGAATCCTTGTCATATTTTTTCTCCCCTTTGTTTTTGATTTGTTTCTAGCATACATTGAAAACGTAATCATTTCCAACAAAAAAGCTCCGATAATCGGAGCTTTTTCTTATTTTACAGCACTTCCTAACATCCCTGAGATAAAATGACGCTGCAGTGCAAGGAAGAAAATAATGATTGGAATTGTTGCAATTGTAACGCCCATCATCACTTGCCCATAGTCAATAAACGATAAGCCAATTAAGCTAGATAACGCAACAGGCAATGTTGCCATTTCATTTGATGTGGTCGCAACAAGAGGCCACATGAAATTGTTCCATTGCGTCATAAACAGGAAGATTGCAGCTGCTGCCATCGCTGGTTTCATAGAAGGCAGAACAATTGTTAAGAAAATTCTAAACTCTCCAGCTCCATCAAGTCTCGCAGCTTCAATTAATTCCGTTGGAAAAGCCAAGAAATTTTGTCGAAGCAAGAAAATAGCAAATGGATAGCAAAGCTGCGGTGCGATTAACGCGAAATACGTATCCAATAAGTTGAAGTTAGACATCATTTGAAACAGCGGAATTAATGTTGCTTGATAAGGAATCATCATCGACAGTAAGAACGTTGTGAAAATAAGATTTCTCCCTTTGAATTCAAACTTAGATAATGCATAAGCTGCTGTCGAACAAACCATTAATGCCACAATAACATATACAATAGATACAAACATTGAGTTAAAGAATACGCGTCCTAAGTCAATGGATGCATTTAAATTTTGAAAGTTTGTCATAAACTGATCGCCAGGTGTTAGCGTTGGCGGGTTGGTAAACATCTTGCCTGATTCGTTTGTAGCACCGATAAACATCCAATAAAACGGAAAGATAGAAATGACGGTGAAGATACCTAATAAAAAATATAAACCAATTTTTCGCAGCAATCCACTTTTTCTCTTTTTATTTACATTTGGCTTTGTGTTAACAGTTGTCGTCTGTACTCTCTCTACTACACTCATTATTTATCACCCGTAAATTTAAATTGGAAGAATGTTAATACACCCACTAGTAATACAACAACATATGCAACTGCTGATGCATAACCAAAATCAAAATATTCGAAGCCATTTTGATAAATGTATAAACCAAGCGTCATCGTTGAGTCAGCTGGACCACCTTTAGTTAAGTTAAAAGGCTCATCGAATAATTGTAGCGTTCCAATTGTTGATAAAATGGTTGCAAATAAGATAACTGGTTTAAGTTGTGGAACCGTCACATGGAAAAACTTTTGGAAGCGATTAGCTCCATCTAAATCCGCAGCTTCATAAACTTCGTGAGACAAGCTTTGTAATGCAGCTAAGAAAATAACCATATTGTAGCCTGTCCAGCGCCAAGTCATCGCCACGATAATTGATACTTTCGCCCAGAAAGGATCTCCTAGCCATTGTATTGGATCTATACCGATGAACCCAAGTAACGTGTTCATGATTCCTTCATCTTGAAGAATGATGGAAAATAAGATTGAATAGGCAACTAAAGACGTAACCGCTGGCAAGAAGAAGGATACGCGGAAAAGTCCTCTTAGCTTCAGTAGCTGGCTGTTTAATGCATTTGCTAACACTAATGCAAGAAGAATCATTACTGGAACTTGAATAATTAAAATGATTCCCGTATTACCAAGCGCTGTCCAGAAAATATCATCTTCAAGTAGGCGCGTATAGTTCGAAAGACCTGTAAACGAATATTCACCTGCATCCATTGTTTGAAAGCTTAACATAAACGAAGAAAAGATTGGATAAATCGTAAATAATGCAAACAAGATCAAGGCGGGTGCAATAAAGACATATGGCAATGATTTATTTGTTTTCATGATGACCTCCGTTTTACACCGCAAGCATGAGACTTTGAGTTGAATCCCCTGCTTCAAATAGCAGGGGATTCAACTCAACGCTTGCTTAACGTTCTATTTTTATAGTAAATGCTTACTTAATGCGATTTTCCAAACGCTTTTCAGCTGCTTCTAATGACTTTTTGATGTCTTTTCCATTCGTTACTTCTGATACAGCTTTTACAGCTTCGTCATTTGCAACAGAATAGTTTCCAGTAAAGTTAACTGGTTTGATGTCCTGCATTTCATCTGCGAACGTTTTCCAAATTGTTTGGTTGCTGAAGTACTCATCAGGCTGAGTGAATAACTCTGAATCATATACAGTGTTTAATGAAGGGAATAATCCACCTTCCATTGCTGCTTCTTGAACTGAATCTGTTGTTGAGAAGTACTCCATAAATTTGTAAGCTTCATCAGCTTTTTTACTGTTTGCTGTTACAACATAGTTACTACCACCTAGGTTTGAAGCACGATTTCCGCCTTTTTCAAATGATGGAAGTAAGAATACGCCCCATTTCCCTTTTAAATTTGGTGCTTGTTGCTCAATTGACCCATATAACCATGCACCTGATGGAGAAGATGCTACTTTTCCTTCTGCTAATGCACTGATTGAAGCATCCCAACCAACTGTGTTACGAACAACGCCAGCATCTTTTAGCTTTTTGTTTAATTCCATCGCTTGTTGAGACTCTTTAGATGTTAAGTTAAGTTCACCTTTGTCATCAAAGTAGAATGTACCTTGTTGTGTTAATGTCATACGGAATAATCCGTCATCATTGTTTAAATCAAGACCAAGTAAGTCAACGCCTACTTTTTCTTTAATCTTTTTACCAGCAGCAATGTAGTCATCCCACGTTTCAATTGTAGCTGGGTCTACACCTGCTTGTTCAAAGAAATCTGTTCGATAGAAGACACCTGTTGGGCCAGCATCAAACGGGAAGCCATACATGTCACCGTCTTTAGAAAGAAGCTGCTTTTTAAATTCTGGGAATTTATCAGCGTGCTCATCAAAGCCTTTTTCTGATAGATTTAAGAATGCTTTTGGAAATGAATTAACGTACCCTTGGAAGCGATCATCTTCCACTAACACGATATCTGGAAGGCCTTTACCCCCTGCTTGTAAACCTGTTGTTAGTTTTGAGTAAACGTCTTCACGCCCCATATCTACAACTTTTAATTTAAAGTCTGGGTTTTCTTTTTGATATTCTTCAGCTGCTTTTTCTAAAACAGGAACGTTAATATTCCATGCCCAAGCAACTACCTCTTTTCCATTGCTTCCGCTCCCACTTGCTTCGTCTGCTGATTTTCCTCCACATCCCGCTAAGATCAGCGTGAAAATAAGTGTACAGCTGATAAGACCAAACCAACGCTTCATCGTAATCCCCCTCTGAATAAACTCATTTTCTTTTTCTTACAAAATTTGAGTTTGATGTAAACGTTACATAATTCTTTTTTGCCTTTTTGAAAGCTTTATGTAAGCGGATACAATTAACTTAGTTAAATTATATGAAGGATTGGCCATTTACTCAATGGTAAAAATAAAAGGCAAAAATGATACATTTTTGCCTTTTGATTAAATTTGTATAGGAAGAAGACCTTCACTAAAAGAAGAGAAACGTTTGTTAGTGACGGAATGAGCTTAGAGTAAGTTAACCATTTATTAACTAAAATCCCTTCGTTAAAGTAATTAGAAAATTCAATTACTTATTAAAAATGTAGGTGTTTAGCATTCTCCCCTTTATAAAGTTGTAAACGATTGTATTTTACACTATAAGAATATACCCAGCTAGCTTATTAAGAGGGAAAACAGATTTTTTTGCTATTGCAAAGAGACTTTTTTGCTTAATTTATCTTTTAACAGCAATAATTTATTTGAAGGTAATAAAGACTCTCGCTACTTGGCATACTTTTAATGAACACATTTCTTGCTTCTTATGATTTTAAAATCACTCTTTACTTGGCGTAATTCCCCTTACAAATTGCCACCTTTCCGCAGGGCGAGCGCTGAGCCTCCTCGTAAACTGCGGGGTCTCGCCTGTCTCGCTAATCCTGCTGAAGTGTCGTATCTTTCATTTCAATCACGAGGCTTTTTTATCAGGAAGCTTTTGATGAGGACTGCTCTTTCCCCTAATAATTTAAAGCCTCTAGTAACTTATATATCTAACAGTTTGTTTCTTTTAAAATGGGGTAATAAAAAAGCATGGGAAGAGTCCCATGCTTTTTGTTAGTTCAGTACCGTTACTTTTACTGTGCGGCGTCCCCATGACATCGCTGCAGATTTGCTTGGTACGAATACGTCAATTTTATAACCTTTGATTGCGCCACCTGTATCACCAGCAACCGCAACTCCGTATCCTTCTACATACACTTTAGAACCTAAAGGAATGACTGATGGATCAACTGCGATTACTTTTAAGTGAGGGTTAGCTTTTAAATCAATACCTGTTGCTGTTTTACCGCTACAACCTGCGCAGCTTGCCGTGTATGCTGTTGATTGAACATACATTTCTTTTCCGCTTACTTTATCCGGTTTAGATTCAGAAGCTGGCTTTGATGCTGGTTTTGATACTGGTTTTGATTCTGTTTTAGAAACTGGCTTTGTGCTTTCAACTTTCTTTTCTTGCTTCACTTCAGCTTTAGCCGTTGCTAGGTCTGTTTGGCGCTGATTTTCTTCTTTTTCAGCTTGAGCTGCTACTTCTTTTTCTTTAGCTACTTTTTCAGCTTGCTCTTTTGCCGCTTGTTGCTCTGCAGAAATTTTATCTTGAATTGTTGCTAACTGTGACTGCAGGCTTGCTTTTTCAGATGAAGCTGATTCAATATCATTTACAACTGCGCTGTACTTCTCTTGCATTTTTGTTAGAGCAGCTGTTTGTTTTGAGATATTTGATTCTAATTCAGCTTTTTTTGCTTTTAAATTAGCTTCTTCATTTTCTAGTACTTTTTCTTGCTTATCAATTTCTTTTTTATCTTTTTCAATCTGATCTAAGTCTTGTTGATGCTGCTTTAAAATATCATTGTCTGCTGATAGAAGCGTTGTTGCTGCACCCATGCGCGCAACTAAGTCACCAAAGCTTTCAGCGTTCATTACCATTTCAAGCATAGCATTCGATTTATCATCATGTTGCAATGCAACTAAACGCTCTTCAATAATGTCTTTACGACTAAGAACTTTTTCTTGAAGCTCTACAATCTCTTCTTTCTTTTTCTCGATCATGCTTTTCGCTTCTTTAATTTTCTTTTCAGTTGAAGCTAATTCTTTCTCATTATCAGAAATAACTTTATGTAAAGAATCTAATTCGCTTTGTAATGCTTTTACGTCCGTATCGATTGACTGTTTCTCTTTTTCTTTTTGTTGAACAGTCTTTTCGCTTTCTTTAAGCTGTTGTTCAGTACTTTGGAGCGCTTCTTCATTCGATTGGGCGTGAGTCTCTGTTATGCCTGCCGTGAAGAACATTCCCGTGACTGCTACAAGAGTCATACGCTTTAAAATTTTCATAAAGTAATAGTCCCCTTTCCTCATAGACATAGTTATACCATAAAAAAGAGGGGAGTTATGTTACAATACCGTTAAAAGTTTCCCATTTTCTGTATATAAGTATAACTTTTTATTCATACATTTACGTGAACCCCTGCTGTATAAAGGTTTTTTTAACTTCTCATCTTTTAAATGACTGTAAAAAAATGTCCAATATACAATGAAGAATTTTGTCAAAAAGTCGTTATGTTACAGAAGTATTACATTGTTACAACAAAAAATAGCGAATTTGTGAACTTATTCACGTGATTTATTTCCATTTAATTACTTTAATGGTTGTTTATTTACTTTTTCTCTTGCGTTTTATAGTAAAAACATCATACATTTCTTACTTTCTCACAATAGTAAAGCCCCTTGTCTAATTTACTAGATAAGAGGCTTTATATCTTTATTTTTATTATTCTTTTGTAACAAGCTTTAATGGTGCAGAAATTTTCTCTTCAACTTTTTTACCCTGCAACACATCTTTCGCTGCGTTTACAGCAAGCTCTCCAATCAGCTCTGGCTGCTGAGCAACGGTTGCAGTTAGTGCACCTGATTCAACGGCTTTAAGAGCATCTTCATTGCCATCAAACCCGATGACTGCAATGTCTTTTCCTGAACTAGTAATTGCTTCGATAGCGCCTAGCGCCATTTCATCATTATGGGCAAATACCGCTTGAATATCAGGGTTTCCTTGCAGGACATTTTCCATCACGGTTAACCCTTTTGTACGATCAAAATCAGCGGATTGTTTAGCTACAACGTCTAGCTGCTCATCTGCGATATTATGGAACCCACTTCCACGTTCACGCGTTGCTGAAGCTCCAGGTACTCCTTCTAATTCCGCAACCTTTGCATTTTCTCCTAATGAATGCAAGCATCATCGTGATAGCTGGTACTGGAATGCCTAAGAAATAGCCACGACCAAATAGTTGGAAATAGTAATTGTCTCCAAGTCCAGTGATGGGATTACCGTCTGTGTAAACGAGCGTTAAGCCTCTAAAGATAGTCATTGTAGCCAGTGTTGCAATAAAAGGTGCCATTTTCCCTTTTGTAATTAACAAGCCGTTCACTGCACCCATTGCAGCTCCTAATAAACACCCAATCAAAATCGCTAAAATCGGATCAACTCCTGATACAATCATGCCAGCCATTAATGCACTGGATAAAGCTAAAATTGAACCGACGGATAAATCGATTCCCCCTGTTAAAATAACAAATGTCATTCCAAATGCAATCAATGCATTAATCGCTACTTGGCGAAGTAAGTTTAAAATATTAAGCGGTTCCAAAAAACTAGGATTTAATACAGATACAATGACTACTAAAATAAAGAGTCCAAGTAGCGGCCCTAGCTTTTGCATCATGTTAGACATATAATTCCCGTTGTTTGACTGTAAATCATTAGGCGTATTCATGTTACTGACCTCCTGTTGCATATGTCATAATTTTTTCTTGCGTTGCTTCTTCTTTTGATAATTCTCCCGCTAGCTTTCCTTCATGAATTACTAAAACACGATCGCTCATCCCTAACACTTCCGGAAGTTCTGAAGAGACCATGATAATCGCCACTCCGCGCTCTGTGAGCTCGTTCATAAGCTGATAAATTTCACGCTTAGCTCCAACGTCTACTCCTCGAGTCGGTTCGTCTAAAATTAATATCTTCGGTCCAATACCAATCCATTTCGCAATAACTACTTTTTGTTGATTTCCTCCCGATAAGCTGCCCGCACTAATTTCAGCTGATTGCGTTTTAATCGTTAAACGCTTAATAAGAAGCTCGACAAACTCTCGCTCACTTTTTTCAGCAATCATCCCTTTTGTTGAAAAGCTTTTTAAGTTTGGAAGCGCAATGTTTTCTCGAATTGAAAAATCCAATACAAGCCCTTCATCTTTTCGATCTTCTGTGATAAAGCCGATTCCGTACTTTACTGCTTCATCTGGCGTTTTAATTTTGACAGGTTTGTTGTTTACCCAAATTTCTCCTGAATCGATAGCATCCAGACCGAAAATGGCACGCATGATTTCAGTACGTCCAGCACCCATAAGACCAGCTACCCCAACAACTTCTCCCGATTTCACAGAAAACGAAATGTCATGAAAAGCATGTTTTCTTGTTAAACTTTTTAGCTCCAATACCGTTTCTCCAATTTTCGTTTGCCTGCTTGGGAATCGATCTGTTAATGAACGCCCTACCATCTTACGTACAACGTCGTCAAAGCTTGTTTCAAGGATTGGTGTTGTATCCACTGTTTTCCCATCACGCATAACGGTAATACGGTCACAAATGGTGAAAATCTCTTCCATCCGATGCGAGATGTAAACAATGGATACACCTTGTGCTCTTAATCCATTTATCACTTCAAAAAGCTTTTCAATTTCACGGTCTGTTAACGCTGCTGTCGGTTCATCCATAATGATTACTTTCGCATTCGTCATTAACGCTTTGGCAATTTCAATCATTTGCTGTTCACCAACAGAGCATAAGCTTGCTTCTTGCTCAAGTGGAATGGTCACAGCTAAGCGATCAAACTGCTTTTTAGCCTGCTCTTTCATTTCTTTTGTTTTCAAAATTCCAAGCGGTGAGTAAAGCTCTTTTCCAATAAATAAATTTTCAAGAACCGTCATATGAGGCCACACGTTCAGCTCTTGATGAATAAAGGTAACTCCTTCTTGTTCGGCTTCTTTTGGATTTGAAAAATAGCGCTCTTGGCCATCAATTTCAATTCTGCCTTCATCTCGTTTATGGAGGCCGGTTAAGATATTCATCAACGTTGATTTACCCGCACCGTTCTCTCCCATTAATGCGTGAACTTCTCCGGGAAGCAGTTCAAAGTCAACACCTGAAAGTACTTGGTTTGCACCAAATGCTTTATAAATATTTGACATTTTAATGTGCATATTGTTCACCCCTTTTAAAAGATAACTCCTGCTTGTAAGATACAGTTTGCATAGGGCGTTACTTCTCCTGTTCGAATAACGACTTTCGCTTCTTTTGTTAACGCTTTCAGTATTTCGTGTGAAACAAACTGCTTTTCTGTATCAAAAAAGACTTCATTTATATAGCTCATTGTTTCTTTGTTATTTTCTTTAATTTCATGTGCGACAATCACTTTTTCAATAACCATGTCATCGCGTACAGCATCCACGACGTCCTCAAAACTAGGAACACCTAGTTTTAAAGACAAATCGATACGAGGTACTCCATCTGGAATTGGTAAACCTGCATCCGCAATGACAACCATGTCCGTATGACCAAGATCTGTTAACACTTTTGAAATATGGCTATTTAAGATTCCATAGCGTTTCATTTTTATAAGTTCCCTTCTACTTGTTCTCTAGTTGGCATACCGCCTTGCGCTCCAAACTTTGTTACGGATAATGAAGCTGCTCTGTTTGCAAAACGAATACTTTCATCAAAGCTTTTCTTTTCAGCTAACGCTACGGCAAAAGCAGCGTTAAATGTATCTCCTGCTCCTGTTGTATCAACAGCTTCTACCTTATATGAAGGAACAAGCACTTCTTCCTTTCCGTTAAAGTAGCGTACGCCTGCTTTACCTTCTGTAATAAATAACTTATTCGCATATTTATGGAGCACTTCTTCTTTCGCTTTTTCTTTGAATAAAACCATTGTTTCATGCTCGTTTGGCGTTAAGTACGTCACTTGCTCAATGACCTCTTCTTTTAACTGTCTTGCTGGAGCTGGATTTAATAAAAGAGGCACATTCACTTCCTTACAAAGAGAAGCTACATATTCCACCGTCTCTTCCGGAATTTCTTGCTGAATAAGTACAATATCAGATGCTTTAATGATTTCTTTTGCACTTTCTACATATTCTGGCGTAATAAAGTTGTTCGCTCCTTTTACGACAACAATGCTGTTATCGCCTTCAGCGAGAATAATATGCGCTGTGCCGCTTTCCATATGTGTAACCGGTTCCACATAATCTATATTAACACCGTTTTCCTTAAAGTTATCTAAAATGATTTTTCCATAATGATCATCACCTACTCGACCAATCATGTACACTTCTGCTCCAAGCTTTGCAGCTGCTACCGCTTGATTTGCACCTTTTCCTCCTGGAACAGTTTTAAACGACTCTCCAAGCACTGTTTCTCCAGCACTTGGACGCTTGCTAGAAGTAACTACTAAATCCATTGATGAGCTACCAATAACCGAAATTTTCACCATGTTAATCAACCTTTCTTGTTGTATTTCGTTCAATAAACGTAACGGGTAATTCAATATGCTTATTTTGAACAATTTCTTTTTTAATATATTTTAATAGAAGTTTTGCTGCTTCTTTTCCCATTTCATAAGCGGGCTGCCTAATTGTTGAAAGAGCTGGAAATAACAGTTCACTTTGAGGTATATCATCGAATCCAACAATTTGTAACTCATCTGGAATTGATTTTCCCAGCTGTAACGCTTCACGTAAAATAGCTGCTGCCACAATATCGTTGCTGGCAATTACTCCATCCGTATTAGCATGCTTTTCAAACAGTTCTTTTGCCCATTTCTTTGCTTCATGAAATGAAAACGAAGTTGTATTCATCACTTGAAAGTCAACGTTTGCTCCGCTTAACGTTTCAAGTGCACCTTGAAACCGCTCTTGAGCTGGCTTTACGTTTGGAGGACCTTTTAATAAAGTAATTTGTTTGCTTCCTCTTTTAATAATTTCTTGTGCAGCAATTCTCCCACCTTCTCTTCCATCTGCATATACAGATGGATATTGGGGTGATGTACGGTCTAAAAAGACAACTGGAAAACCCAGTCCTTTATACGTTTCATCATCAGATATCGTTCTGGCTGTAATCATGCCTACAACGTGATTTTGAGTAAACGTATGTAAATAAGCCGCTTCTTTTTTTAAATCTTCATCACTATTTCCAAATAAAAGACGAAATCCTTGACTGTGCACTTCATCTTCAATACCGCGCGCAAGCTGTGGAAA
Source organism: Priestia sp. KCTC 13724 (assembly GCF_056820425.1). Classification (NCBI taxonomy): domain Bacteria; kingdom Bacillati; phylum Bacillota; class Bacilli; order Caryophanales; family Bacillaceae; genus Priestia; species Priestia sp. KCTC 13724. The sequence goes on from NZ_JBXDLD010000102.1 coordinate 17,442, forward strand.
GAATGGGTTCGTAATATCTGGAAGCAACAATCCAATCAAGCGTGACTCACGCTTATACAAAGATCGCGCTACTTCGTTTGGACTATAGTTTAGTAATGTAATTGCCTGCATTACTTTTTCTCTCGTATCTTCGCGTACATACCCTGTGCTATTAAGCACGCGAGAAACCGTTGCAACAGATACACCAGCATGCTTCGCTACGTCTCGAATTGTTACCATACGAACGCCTCCCTCCTTTATATGTAACCGTTTACACTGATAATATATCACGATTTTGCTTTGTTGACAATACAAATATTTTTACCAGTTCTCTTTCTCTTTAAAAAAACACATATATAATAGAAGAAACTCGGTTAGCTTATAGAGAGTATCTCTTATGTGTTTAATATACAGGTAGACAACATGAACAACAAAAGAGCGTCGCTTAGGAAAAAGCGACGCTCTTTATCATTCTTTTTTATTAAAAATCAAAGTTATCTGGGTCTGGACCAACGCGATGGTTTTTGTTTAGTTCATTAATCTTCGCCATATCTTCCTGAGATAATTCAAAGTCAAAGATTGATGCATTTTCAACGATGCGGTGCTCTTTAATAGACTTTGGAATTGTTACGATTTCGCTTTGTAAATCCCAGCGTAAGATGACTTGTGCTGTTGATTTACCATGCTTATCTGCAATCTCTTTCAATACTGCATTATCTAATAATTCACCTTGAGCTAACGGAGACCAAGCTTCAATTTGAATATCATTCTTTTTACAGAAATCACGAAGCTCTACTTGAGTTAATAATGGATGAAGCTCCACTTGGTTAACCATTGGCTTTATCTCAGCGTCTTTCATTAAATCTTCTAAGTGATGAATTTGGAAATTTGACACGCCGATTGCTTTTACTTTGCCATCTTTATATAGCTTTTCTAGTGCTCTCCAAGTGTCTTTATATTTGCCTTCTACCGGCCAGTGAATTAAGTATAAATCTAAGTAGTCAAGACCTAGCTTGTTTAAGCTTGTTTCAAATGCTTCTAACGTTGACTCATAGCCTTGGTCTGCATTCCATACTTTTGTTGTAATGAAAAGATCTTCACGTGGTACACCAGCTTCTTTAATAGCTTGTCCTACACCCTCTTCATTTTCATAAATTTTGGCTGTATCAATACTTTTGTACCCTGCATTAATTGCCCATTTCACAGAGTCAATTACCTGCTGTCCATCTTCTACTTTAAATACACCTAGACCAAACCATGGCATTTCAACGCCGTTTGCTAACTTTGTTGTTGATTGTAAATTGTTCATTACCATTCATCCCCTCTATAACTGTATATTTGAATCACAAATTGTGAGTCATTGTGTGAGAAATTGCATCGGCACATTTTTTAACAAGCTTAGCGTGATACTCATCTTTATCGTGAGAAACACGACCAGAAGGACCCGAAAGTGCTACAGCAGCGATGACCTGCCCATTTTTTCGTACAGGCGCTGCAATACATCTTAAACCAATTTCCCCTTCTTCATTATCAACTGCATAGCCTTGTTCACGAATTTTATGTAGCTCGCCTTCCAAATCTGTGCGAGATGTAAGCGTTTGAGAAGTAAAGATTTCAAACGTTAGTTGTTCAATGATTTGATTTTGCACTTCTGCTGACTGATAGGCAAGAATACACTTCCCAATACCGTTTGCGTGAATTGCTTTTTTATTCCCTACTTCTGAATGTGTACGCGTGCTATAATATTCCCCGCTCACAACTTGAGTTGTCACCATTTTGTTACCGGAAATAACTCCCGCATAAATGGTTTCCTTTGTTTGTTGATTGAGCTGCTCCATTGGTGGAACAGAAAACCAGTTTAAATCGTAGCTGTTCCCACCCGATAGCTGTGACATGAGCACAGTCGAAACACGATAGCGGTGATCAGCCGTTCTTTCAATGAACTCGTTTTGTTCAAGCGTACTCACCAAGCGATACATCGTACTTTTATTGTATTGAAGCACATTCATCATTTCAGAAATTGTCATATTCGGCTCCTTTATCAGTAAAGAGAAGATATCTAATCCTTTTTTTAATGTACCCACTTCAGACATTTTAAGCTCCTCCTTTAGCCGAATGATAATTTCATTATAAATACCATATATATTTTTATCAAATAAAGAAGTTCATTCTTTTAAATTCCCTATAAAAGAGAATATAAAGAACTTCTACAATTGCTATTCCACGATTTTTACTAATTAAACGTGAAACCACTTGAATATTTTTTACAAAAATAGTATTATGTATCTTGTAATGCAAAATAGTAACATTTTTTAATCAACTATCTTATATTGCAAGATAGTTAAGGAGGAACGGCTTGTGTCTTCAACTCAGATGTTAAAAGGAATTTTAGAAGGCTGCTTATTAGCTATCATCTCAAAAGGCGAAACATATGGATATGAAATGATTGAAAAATTGGAAGCGCACGGTTTTCATATGGTCAGTGAAGGAAGCATCTATCCACTTCTTCTCCGTATGCAAAAAGAAAAGCTTATCACAAGCATCATGAAAGCTTCGCCTAACGGTCCAAAGCGAAAGTATTATACGTTAACACCTGAAGGACAACAAGAACTAAAGGACTTTCAAGAACGTTGGAATTCGTTATCATACAGCGTTAATCAGTTAATGAACAACAAAAGAAAGAAAGGAGCATTCCTGTTAGAAGGATTTTCGGGGACTTGAACAAAAAAGAGCCCTCTTGGTATGATACGGG
>NZ_JBXDLD010000103.1:0-6487 GCF_056820425.1 Priestia sp. KCTC 13724
TTTTTTGGCTCTAAACAGGAAAAAACATTAAACTGAAAATTGCGTCAACATTTATGCAACACTAGTGATGCTATGCATAAAATAAAAAATACTAATATGATAATAGCTAATATAGACTGCGTAACAATCTGTTCATAAGCATCTTGAATCCACGGGTTGATTAAGTCATCCACGTATTCGTATAGTACACCCAGTCCAGCAAAGATATAGCCAAAGTTCGCCGATAGCGCAGCAGCAATCACTAAGCGACTGGTGGGCACCTTTAATGTTTTAATGATTTGTTTTCTTTCAGGACTCTCTTCTACTGAAAAAGACTCCCCTGCTTGCAGCATTGTTTTTAACTCATGGGCGTCTTTCATTAAAACACCTGGTAAATCGACTTCTGCACCCATTCCTGTTCCACCTGCTGTTTCAATACGAAGCCGTGCCAGTTTAACTAGGCGAAACAGAAAAGGCTGATCAATTTGAATCGATTGAATACGCGTTCGTTGGATAAAACTATTTTCTTTTTTAAAGACTCCTTTTTTAATTCGAATTTCTTTTTCTGTAACTTGGTAGCGAAATGTTTGCCATTTAACAAATGCAAAAAACAAGCTGATACCTATAATAATTAAACCAACCCACCAGTATGTCAGTACTTTATCTCGCTGAAGAATGATTAAAAATGCAAATGGTAAAATATTGTCTTTTATGTACTTTGCAGCTTGAACAATAACGGCAAGTGGGTGCAGCTTTTTATTCATATTCGTCCTTCACCTCTGCCATCTTTGCGATTGTTTCGCGTAAATTATTTGCGTCTTCTGATTGTAGTGCCGGAAATTCAAGAAATCCTGCAGCTGTTACAACATTAATTGAAGCCAGACCGTATTTACGCAAAATTGGCCCCGTTGATGTTTCCACATGTTGAACCTTCACAATCGGCACTTTTGTATGATTCCAGATAAACAAACCTTTTTGTACTTCGATATGCGTCTCTGTTAGTTGATACGAATACACTTTCATGTAAATGCTCGGAGCGATGACAACATAAACAATAAAGCTAACGATTAGCAGAGCTCCAGAAACCCAAAAAATCCAGATCCACCAATTAAAAAAATAGACAAGAACATAATAACCAATCGTTCCTGCTAACCACAATATATGTGGCAATAGCGCTTGAATTCTCATTGCGCTTTTTGCTTCGGAAGGTAGCTTCCCCTGTAAATGTGTAATTTCCATATGTATATCCTCTCAATTCATGTATTCTTTCTTCTTATACGCTTGAGCTGCCCAAAAAGTTTCAATAATATGTATTTTTTCATATTTTTTCTAATTTGTATACAAAAAGAGAGTAGGACATACCAAAACAAATTTTCAACAAGACGAACACTCCCTTTTCTCACCTCCTTACATTGTCACAACATGTTCGTTCCATTGTGCTACGGCCACTCGCTTTCCGCGGGGAGGAATCTGAGCTTCCTCGCTATGCTGCGGGATCTCCGTTTTCCCTCTCTTTCCCGCAGGAGTCGAGTGCCCTACGCTCCATTCCACCCTGTTTCCAAACTAGGTTTTCCCAATCAACAAAAAACCTGAACGATTAAAAGTGAGGAACTCTCAATCGTTCAGGTTTATCATTGACTGAATTACTTATGTCCCAGCCTCTTTTTATTCATTATTGATAAACGTTCTTTTTTACGTCACTTTGTACTGCTGCGCGCTCTACTGCTTCAGCAACAGCTTCATGTACATTAACATTTAGCGGATGAGGCACTAGATCCCCTGGCTTTGTTGAATTTGCAATCGCTTCTGCAGCTGCAACTAGCATTTTGTGAGTAATATCACGAACACCAGCGTTTAGTACGCCACGGAAAATACCTGGGAATCCTAATACATTGTTTACAGAGCGTCCATCTGTTGCATAAATTGCACCAGCTTCTAACGCATCTTCTTGTTCGATTTCAGGTTTTGGATTTGATAGAGCCAAAATAATTTGTCCCTTTTGTACCCATTCTTTTTTAATAAGTCCTGGTACACCAGTTGTTGCAATAACAATATCACTTTGCTCCATTAGCTCTTCTAAGCTATCAACTGTTTCGCCTCCATAAGAGCGAAGACGATCTTTTGCTTCTTCAGATTTATCAGCGCCAACTACGCTTTCGACACCATATGCCATTAGCATGCGGCATATGGCAATACCAGCTGCCCCAAGGCCAATTTGACCAACGCGAGCTTGTTTTAAGTTAACACCTGCACTGCGACAAGCTGAGATAGCTGCAGCTAACGTAACTACGGCCGTTCCATGCTGATCGTCATGCATAACAGGAATGTCTAGTTCTTTCTTTAAGCGCTCTTCCACTTCAAAACAGTGTGGAGAACCAATATCTTCAAGCAAGATACCACCAAATCCTGGTGAAATATTTTTAACTGTTTGAATAATTTCTTCGGGACTATTTACATCTAATAAGATAGGAATAGCATTAATATTAGTAAGCTGATCAAAAAGAGCTGCTTTACCTTCCATAACAGGCATACCAGCTACTGGTCCAATATTACCTAAACCCAAGATTGCTGTTCCATCTGTTACAACAGCTACAGTGTTGCTAATGCTTGTATAAATTTTTGCTTTTTCCGGCTGTTCTTTAATCGCCATACATACGTTAGCTACACCTGGTGTATACACGCGTCGTAAATCCGCTAACGTTTCAATTTTCATTTTACTTTTCATTTGAATTTTCCCGCCTTCGTGAGCGTGTAAAACTTCATCTGAAACTGTGTGTAGCGTAATTCCGTCCAAGCTACGAACTGCATCTAATAATTCTTCTAGCTGCTCTTCGCTCTCAACCTGTACAGTAATACTTCTTCGCGTATAGTTATGGCCTACCTTAACTGTTTCAACCTCGCCAATATCGCCACCTACGCGACCAATTGCCGTAGCTACTCGTCCTAGATTTCCTGGTACGCTTGGTGTTTGAATCATTAAAGTACGGATAATATTGCTCATGTTGACTCCTCCATTTTTATCATTTTAGTGTTAATTATCAGTCTGTCTACTTGTCTAACGATTATTGACGATCAAAAAGTGAGTTACCTGCAATACCTGGATTTGTCATTTCATAAGGATTTAAGATTAAATCTAGCTCTTCTTCTGTCAATACGTCATATTGTAAGCAAAGTTCCCGTACAGATTTCCCTGTCATAATGGCTTCTCTGGCAATACGAGAAACAACTTCATAACCTAAATGTGGGTTAACTGCAGTAATGACGCCTACGCTTTTCTCTACATATTCTTTCAACCGTTCTTCGTTTGCTTCAATACCTTCTAAGCAATATTTTGTAAACGCGTCAAAACCGTTGTTCATAATGCTAATAGACTGCAGTAGGTTAAAGACAAGCACAGGCTCCATTACGTTTAACTCAAGCTGTCCTGCTTCTGAAGCTAAGCAAATGGTATTATCATTTCCAATAACTTGGAATGCTACTTGGTTAATCAGCTCTGGCATTACTGGATTTACTTTTCCAGGCATAATAGAAGATCCCGGCTGACGAGCAGGAAGGCTAATTTCTGCTAAGCCTGCCCGTGGACCTGAAGCCATTAAGCGTAAGTCGTTTGCAATTTTAGACATATTCATCATACACACTTTTAAAGCAGCAGATACTTCGGTATAAGCGTCTGTATTTTGCGTTGCATCCACAAGGTGCTCAGCGCCATATAATGGTAGTCCACTAATTTCTGCTAGATATTTCACAACGTTCTCGATATATTTCGGATCAGCATTTAAACCTGTTCCTACCGCTGTTGCTCCCATATTCACTTCATATAAGTGTTGGCGAGACTGGCTTATACGTTTAATATCTCGCTCTAAAACACGGCTATATGCAGCAAATTCTTGTCCTAAACGAATAGGTACTGCATCTTGAAGATGTGTTCTTCCCATTTTAATAATTGGATCAAACTGCTTCGCTTTCTTTTTAAATACTTCAACCATCTTGTCCATTGTTGCTAATAAATCATCTAATAGGCGCAATGTTGATAAATGAATAGCCGTCGGGAACACGTCATTCGTAGATTGTGACATGTTTACATGACTGTTCGGACTAAGCTTTACATAATCACCTTTTTCATACCCCATTAGTTCTAGCGCTCGGTTTGCGATAATTTCGTTCATATTCATATTCATTGACGTACCCGCTCCACCTTGAATCGGATCTACAATGAAATATTCATGCCATTGACCTGCAATCACTTCGTCAGCCGCCTGTACGATAGCGCTTCCAATACCATCGTATAATCGTTTTGTATCCATATTCGCCATAGCAGCTGCTTTTTTGATCATCGCAAGAGCACGAATCATCTCTTTGTTCACTTTGTATCCAGTGATTGGAAAGTTTTCAACTGCGCGCATTGTTTGGACACCGTAATATACGTCTTTTGGAAGTTCTTTTTCGCCAAGAAAATCTTTTTCAATACGACTTTGCTGTTCCTTTTTCGCCATACTGCGACCTACTTTCTATTAGTTAATCTTTATGTGAGCGTGCTTAATTCTCAGCTTTTTTGTTTTAACTAGCGTACTACGCTGTATGACACCTTCTATTAAACACTTAATATACGCTTTGATTATAAAGAAAATTATACTAATAATCAAGGTAACTCCAAAAGAGGTTTTACTTTTTTTAGTATCAAAACAAAAACACCTGTTCTCATTTCTATTAATCGATTATTTTTTATCATAAAAAAAGGGTTTTATCATAAATAAACGAAATGTTATGACTATACGCTGTGAAAAGGAGGACCTGTATATGAAAGCCATTTGTGTATTTGCTGGATCTAATTCTGGTGTTCATCCTCACTATAGAAACGCTGCCGTAGAACTTGGAGCGTATATGGCTCAATACGATTATAAATTAATTTACGGGGGCTCAAAAATGGGCCTGATGGGTGAAGTAGCCAATGAAATGTTAAAGCATGGTGGTCACGTAGTTGGCATTATGCCAAAAGGGCTATTTAGCGGTGAAATTGTTCATACCGCCCTCACGGAATTAATTGAAGTAAGCAGCATGCATGAGAGAAAAGCCACCATGCACGATTTATCTGACGGCTACATCGCTCTTCCAGGAGGGTTCGGTACGTTTGAAGAATTGTTTGAAGCACTTTGTTGGGCACAGATTGGAATTCATAAAAAACCAGTTGGATTACTCAATGTTAATGGATATTATAATGCGTTAATGAGTATGGTTGAACATGCTGTAACAGAGGGCTTTTCACAAGAATCAGCCATTCAGCTTATCAATATTTCAAGCAGCCCGCAATCGTTAGTTTCATCAATGATGAACTTCACTTCTCCTTCCACTCGTTACACAAAATGGAACAACACTTCTTCTTAAATCAAAAAGAGGCTGGGACATAAGTAATTCAGCCAATGATAAACCTGAACGATTGAGAGTTTCTCACTTTTAATCGTTCAGGTTTTTTGGTTGATTGTGAAAACAATGTTGGAAACAGGGTGGAATGGAGCGTAGGACACTCGACTCCTGCGGGAAAGAGAGGGAAAACTGAGATCCCGCAGCGCAGCGAGGAAGCTCAGGTTCCTCCCCGCGGAAAGCGAGTGGCCGTAGCGCAATGGAACGAACGTGTTCAGACAAACCAAAAAGATTGGAACAGCTATTGTTCGTCTCTTAGAAGCAATCATTTTGTTATGTCCCAAACTCTTTTTATTTGTCTTCTACATATTTTCTATCCACTTTGGACATTCTCTAAAAAAAGAGAGAATAGGGAGATGGTGTCATGGAGTACATTTTTGATTTGCTGTTACGAGGAATATTAGCTTATTTTTCTCTGCTTATCTTAACTAGAATTATGGGAAAAAGAGAGCTATCCAAGATGAACTTCAGTGACTTTGTTGTGGGAATCACCATTGGATCCATTGCTGCTACGGGCGCGGTTGACCATAACCAACCTTTTACTAACTATATACCAGCTTTGGTCATCATTCTCGTCCTTGAAATTTTATTTTCTTACCTTTCAATGAAATTTGATAAATTTCGGCTATTAAACAATGGTGAACCCATTATCTTAATGGAAAACGGGCGAATTCTTGAACAAAATTTAAGAAAGGCACGCTTAAATGTCGAAGAGCTTGCTAGTCAGCTTAGGCTTCAAAGTATCTTTTCTTTTCAAGATGTAGAAACGGTCCTTATTGAACAAAACGGTGGCTTTAGCGTGCAGTTAAAACCAAGCCACCAAGCTGTCACCATGGAAGCAATGAGCATTGTTAAAAGCCGCAGCGGACTACCTCGGCTTCTCATTAAAGATGGAAAGCTAGTTGAAAAAGAATTAACTGCGTCCTCTTTTACACTCGACTGGGTGCACCAACAGCTCTCTATTCGTAATATCGCCAGCATTTCTGATGTTATGCTTGGTCAAATTGACCGTAGTGGCTTTATCTATATAAGTTGAATTAAAGGATTACGATTACTCTCTGTTGAAGTATAAGGGTAACACTTACCAATG